>JALSIK010000001.1 GCA_026990045.1 Chromatiales bacterium
GCACGCCGAACAGGGCCACGTCGATGACCAGCAGGGCCCCGACGCCCAGCAGGCCGTGGCGGCCGTAGACCCGCCGCTCCAGCCAGTCGTCGGGGGTGCCGAAGCCGTAGCGTTCCACCGTGCCGGCATCGCTGGCCGCGGCGCGGTAGAGCTCGGTGCCCTGGGCCAGCAGCTTGCCGATGCCGTGGATCACCGGGCTGTGGGGATCCTCGGCCGTCTCCACCCGGGCGTGGTGCTTGCGGTGCACGGCCACCCACTCGCGGGTGTTCATGCCCGTGGTCAGCCACAGCCAGAAGCGGAAGAAATGGGCCACCGCCGGATGCAGGTCCAGGGCCCGGTGGGCCTGGTGGCGGTGGAGATACAGCGTCACCCCGAAGATGGTGAGCTGGGTGGCCACCAGCAGGTAGCCGATGACGGACCACACGGTCCAGTGGACCATGCCGGTCAGGAGAAAATCGAACATGAAAACCTCAGGCGGGGAAAAGAGACAGGATTGACACCATCCAGTATAGCCCAGGCCCCGGCCCCTGTCGTCCCTGCGCGGGGTGTTGAAATGGGGGCAACGGGCTGCCCCGCCTCCCCTCAGCGCCGGAGAACCAGGTTGCCGGCGGCGTCCCGCTCGGCCCGCCAGCCGGGCGCGAGCCAGGTGGTGGCCACGGGCTCGGTGAGAACGGCCGGACCTTCAACGACTTCGCCGGGGGGCAGGGCGGCCCGGTGGTGGACGGGGACCGGGCCGGCGCAGCCCGCGACCCGGGCATGGGCGGCGGGCGCCGGGCCATCCCCCGCCGCGGCGGGGGCCAGGGCCAGGGGCGTGCCGGGGGCGCGGCAGGTGACCCGCACCGTCACCAGCTCCACCGGCGCCTCCAGCCGGTGGCCGTAGCGGCGCCGGTGCAGGGCGTGAAAGGCTTCCGCCGAACCCGCCGGGCCGGTCCAGGGCACGGTGAGGGCGTGGGCCTGGCCCAGGTAGCGCAGGTCGGCGCTCACCGCCTCCGAGACGGCGGCGGGATCGACGCCCTCGGCCACCAGCGCCGCCCGCCCCTGCGCCGCCAGCGCCGCCGCGGCCGCCTCCACCTCCGCCGGGTCGAGCCCGTCCAGCGGCCGCACCAGGCTGCGCGACAGGCGCCGCTCCCGCGGCGCGGCCAGCATGCCCAGGGCCGACAGCACCCCGGCGTGCACCGGCACCAGGGCCCGGGTCATGCCCAGGGCCTCGGCCAGGGCGCACACGTGCAGGCCGCCGGCGCCGCCGAAGGACACCAGGGTGAGCTCGCGGGGATCGATGCCCCGCTGCACCGACATCACCCGCAGGGCCCGGGCCATGTGCTCGTCGGCCACGCGCACGATGCCGGCCGCGGCCTCCTCCACCCCGCAGCCCAGGGCCGCGGCCACCTCCCCCACCGCGGCCCGGGCGGCGTCCGCGTCCAGGCGCAAGCGCCCGCCGAGAAAGGCCGCGGCGGGCAGCCGGCCCAGCACCACGTGGGCGTCGGTGACGGTGGCCGCGCGCCCGCCACGGCCGTAGCAGGCGGGCCCGGGATCGGCGCCGGCCGACTCGGGGCCCACCTGCAGCAGGCCGCCGGCGTCCACCCGGGCGATGGAGCCGCCGCCGGCGCCGATGGTGTGCATGTCCACCATGGGCACCGCCACCGGGTAGCGGCCCACGCGGCCCTCGGTGGTGAGCACCGGCTCGCCCTCCACCAGGGCCACGTCGGTGGAGGTACCGCCCATGTCGAAGGTGAGCAGGCGCTCGCAGCCCGAGGCCGCGCCGGCGAAGCGGGCCCCGGCCAGCCCCCCGGCGGGCCCCGACAGCAGCAGGTGCACCGCGCCGCGCCCGGCCTGCTCGGCGGCGATGGTGCCGCCGGAGCTCTGCATCACCGACAGCCGTGCCCCGGCCAGGTCGCGGCGCAGGCGCTGCAGGTAGCGCTCCATGAGCGGGCCCACGTAGGCGTTGAGCCAGGTGGTCACCGCCCGCTCGTATTCACGGATCTCCGGCAGCACCGCCGAGGAGCGGGAGACGAACACGCCCTCCGGCATGGCCGCCTCCACCGCGCGCTCGAAGCGGTCGTCCAGGAACGAAAACAGCAGGCACACCGCCACCGCCTCGGGACCGCGCTCCGCCACCGCCGCGGCCAGGGCCGCCAGCGCTTCGCCGTCCAGGGGTTCCACCACGCCGCCGTCGGCGCCCAGGCGCCCGCCGGTCTCCAGGCAGTCCTCCGGCGGCACCGGCGGCGGCACCGGGGGCGGCTGCAGGTCGTAGAGGTGCGCCCGGGCCTGGCGGCCGATGGCGAGCAGGTCGCCCAGGCCGCGGTTGGTGATGAAGCAGGTGCGCACGCCCTTGCCCTCCAGCACCGCGTTGGTGGCCACGGTGGACCCGTGCACCACCACCAGCCGCCGGAGCGTGGCCGGGTCGTCCAGTCCCAGGTCGGCGATGCCCCGCAGGATGGCCTCGGCCGGGTCGGACGGGGTGGACAGCACCTTGTGGGTGGTCAGCGTGCCTTCGCGCCAGAGCACGAAGTCGGTGAAGGTCCCGCCGGTGTCCACCCCCAGCAGGATGGGGCTCATGCGCATTCCACCCGGTTGCGGCCGCTGCGCTTGGCGCGGTAGAGGGCACCGTCGGCGCGCGCCACCAGCGACTCGACGGTGTCGCCGGCGGCGGCCTGGGCCACCCCCAGGCTCACGGTGAGCGACAGGGTGACCTCGGGCAGGTGCAGCGGCTGGGCCGCCACCGCCCGCCGCACGCGCTCGCCCACGGCGGCGGCGCGGGCCGCGTCCAGCCCCGGCAGCAGGAGCAGGAACTCCTCGCCGCCGTAGCGGCCCACCAGGTCCACGCTGCGCACCGCCCCCTCGATGCGGGCCGCGGCCTGGCGCAGGGCGGCGTCACCCACCAGGTGGCCGTGGGTGTCGTTGATCTCCTTGAACCGGTCGATGTCGGCCAGGATCACGCAGAACGGCGGCCCGCCCGCGGCCAGCCGCCCCAGCAGCGCCTCCAGCCGGGCCAGGACGGTCTGGCGGGAATGCACCCCGGTCAGGCTGTCGCGCTCCACCTGCTCGGCCAGGGCGGCCCGCTCCAGCTCCACGGAGGTGAGCGACCGTTCCAGGTCGCGCACCTGCTCCAGGTGGTAGGTCTCGGCGGCCAGGGTCATGTCCAGCGCCGTGATGCGCAACAGGAAACTCACCAGCGCGTTGCGCTCGTGCTCCGGCACCGCGGCGCATATGGTTTCCATGATCCGGTCCTGGAACCAGGCATAGGCCGCCAGGTACAGCGCCAGCGGCAGGCCGATGACCGCGTGGGCCTGGCCGATGCGCAGGCGGTCCTCGAAGTAGGCCTCGCCGGCGAAATCGCGCCCCAGGGACAGCAGGTAGGCCTTCTGCGTGCGCTTGAGCGAGGTGGTGCGCCCGGGGCCGCTGAGAAAAGGCCGGGCCTCGGGCTGTGCCTGCAGGAAATCGTAGAAGGCATCCACCAGGGCATCGGCGTTGGGCGCGATGACCGCCTCGTGCAGGCGCTCGCCCAGCGCCGCTTGGCCCGGATCCAGCCGCAGCAGCGCCAGGCGCCGCAGGCGGCCGGCGTGATCGAAGCCGTATTTTTCACACAGGGTTTCTGGCATATAATTGCGCGCGCGTTCGAGCCGGCCCCGGCCTCGCAGCGTTGCTATCGTGCCCGCGGGCCGGGCGGTCTGCCCGTGGCACCGCGTTTGGCGGTCAAGACCGACGGATTGGGATGGCAGGAACTGCGATGTCTCAGGATACGCTCGTCAACGTCGAACACCTCACGCGCCGCTACGGCGCGCTGGTTGCGGTCAGCGACATCAGCTTCCGGCTGCTGCGCGGCGAAGTCCTCGGTTTCCTCGGCCCCAACGGCGCCGGCAAGTCTACCACCATGCAGGTGATCACCGGCAACCTCGCCCCCAGCGAGGGCCGGGTGACCATCAACGGCATCGACCTGCTGGACGACCCGCGCGAGGCCAAGCGCGGGATCGGCTACCTGCCGGAGCAGCCGCCGCTGTATCTGGATTTCACCGTGGACGAGTACCTCACCTTCTGCGCCCGGCTCAACCGCATCGCCCGCGGCCACGTCACCGCCGCGGTGGAGCGGGCCAAGGCGCGCTGCGGCCTGGGCGGCATGGGCCGCCGTCTCATCGGCAACCTGTCCAAGGGCTATCGCCAGCGGGTGGGCATCGCCCAGGCCATCATCCACGCGCCGGCGGTGGTGGTGCTGGACGAACCCACGGTGGGGCTCGATCCCATCCAGATCCGGGAGATCCGGGCCCTCATCCGCGAGCTGGGCAGCGATCACGGCGTCATCCTCTCCACCCACATCCTTCCCGAGGTCCAGATGACCTGCAACCAGGTGCAGATCATCCACCGCGGGCGGCTGGTGTTCGATGCCGCCATGGAGGATATCGTCCACAAGCTGGCGCCCTCCAGTCTCGTCCTGGGCGCCCGCCGCCTGCCCGGCGATGCCGAGCTGCTGTCGCTGGCCGGGGTGGAGGCGGTGGAACGGCTGGACGAGACCCGGGTGCGCATCGGCCACGCCCCCGGCGCCAGCCCGGCCGAGACCCTGGCCGAGACCGCGGTGCGCGAGGGCTGGGGGCTGTTCGAGCTGGCGCCGGAACGCAAGACCCTGGAGCAGATCTTCGTCGAGGTCACCGCGGCCGAGGAGGCCGGCGGCGAAGGGGACGCCGCGGCGCCGGCGGAGGAGGCGGCCTGATGGTCGGCGTGCTGGCCCTGCGCGAGCTGCGCGCCCTGTTCCTCTCGCCCCTGGCCTGGGCCGTGCTGGCCGTGATCCAGCTCATCCTGGCCTACCTGTTCCTGGCCCAGCTCGAGGAGTATTTCGTCCTCCAGCCGCGGCTGCAGGCGCTGGACAACGCCCCCGGGGTGACCGAGATCGTGGTCGCCCCGCTCTACGGCAGCGCCGCCTTCATCCTCATGATGGTGGTGCCGCTCATCACCATGCGGGTGGTGAGCGACGAGCGCCGCAACCGCACCCTGCCGCTGCTGTTCTCGGCCCCGGTGAGCATGACCGAGATCGTGGTGGGCAAGTACCTCGGCGTACTGGGTTTCCTGCTCGTCATGGTGGGCATGCTCACCCTCATGCCCCTGTCCATCCTCGTCGCCGGCCCGCTGGACCCGGGCCTGCTGGCCGGCCTGGTGCTGGGCACCGTGCTGCTGCTGGGGGCCTTCGCCGCCGCCGGCGTGTTCATCTCCACCCTCACCGATCAGCCGGCGGTGGCCGCCATCGGCGGTTTCGGCCTGCTGCTTCTGCTGTGGATCATCGACTGGGCCGGCGACAAGGTGGACCACGAGGCCGCCTCGGGCCTGCTGGCCTACCTGTCCCTCCTGCGCCACTTCCAGGCCCTGGGCCGCGGGCTGTTCTCCACCGCCGACGTGATCTACTACCTGCTGTTCATCACCGTGTTCCTGGTGCTCGCCATCCGGCGCCTGGACAACGACCGCCTGCAACGGTAAGCAACGAGGGACCGCCGCCGCCATGAAGGTCAACGAGAAGTCCCGCCTCGCCCTGCGGATCCAGAACTGGACCTTCCTGGTCCTGTTCCTCACCGCGGTGGGCCTGCTGGCCTGGCTCTCGCAGCGCTACAGCATCGAGGCCGACTGGACCGCCGCCGGGCGCAACACCCTGGCCGAGGCCACGGTGCGCCTGCTGGAACGCATCGAGGGCCCGGTGAAGATCACCGCCTTCGCCACCGAGAGCGAGCTCACCTCGCCGCGCAAGCGCATCCGCGAGCTGGTGGAGCGCTACCGGCGCCACAAGCCCGACATCGAGCTCGAATTCGTCAACCCGGAGACCGATCCCCGGCGCACGCGCGAGCTGGACATCAAGGTGGACGGCGAGCTGGTGCTGGAGTACCGGGGCCGCACCGAGCACGTGCAGCGGGTCACCGAGGAGAACCTCACCAACGCCCTCCAGCGGCTGCTGCGCCGCGGCGAGCGCAAGCTGGTGTTCGTCACCGGCCACGGCGAGCGCGACCCGCGCGGGCGCGCCAACTTCGACCTGGGCGAGTTCGTGCGCCGCCTGGAGGACAAGGGCCTGCGGGCCGAGACCGTGAACCTGGCCGAGGCCAAGGCCATCCCCGGGGACACCGCGGTGCTGGTCATCGCCGGCCCGCGCGTGGCCTGGCTCGAAGGCGAGGTGAAGCTGGTGCTGGACTACCTGGACCGCGGCGGCCGCCTGCTGTGGCTGCACGATCCCGGCCCCCTGCACGGCCTGGAACCGCTGGCGGAAAAACTGGGCATCGAATTCGTGCCGGGGGTGGTGGTGGATCCCACCACCCGGCTGCTGGGCATCCGCGACCCGGCCATCGCCCTGGTGGCGGCCTACCCGCCCCACCCCGTCACCAGCGACTTCCACTTCATGACCCTGTATCCCCAGGCCGCCGGCATCCGCGCGCCCGGGGCCGAGGCCGCCGGCTGGACCGCCCGGGCCTTCCTCCAGAGCTCGCCGGGCAGCTGGGCCGAGACCGGCCCCCTGCGTGGCGTCCTCCAGGCCGACGGCGAGGACACCCCCGGTCCCCTGGACCTGGGCCTGGCACTGACCCGCACGCGGCCGGACGAACAGGGCGGCGGGGGCAACAACGAGGACGAGCCGGGCCCCGACCGGCCCGCGGTGAAGAAAAAGGCCGAGCAGCGGGTGGTGGTCATCGGTGACGGAGACTTCCTCTCCAACACCTTCCTGGGCAACCAGGGCAACCAGGACCTGGGCTTCAACGTGATCAACTGGCTGAGCCACGACGACACCTTCATCAACATCCCGGCCAAGGTGGCGCCCGACACCCAGCTCAACCTGGGCCGCACCGCCTGGGCGGTGATCGCGCTGTTCTTCCTCGTCGGCCTGCCCGCGATCCTGCTGGGCAGCGGGATCTGGATCTGGCATCGCCGCCGGCGGCGCTGACGACTGCCCATGGATGCCTTGTTTCAACGCAGAGGCGCACAGACGCAGAGTCGCAGGGTGCGTCGAGCGGAGCGGACGCACCGCCGGCACTGCGTTGAAGTCTTTCAGGTCATGACCACGAACCGGTACCCGAGATGCAGAAACGCAACGTGATCAACCTGGCCCTGGCGGGACTGGTGGCGGTGCTGGCCCTGGCGGTGTTCCTGGCCCCCGAGGACAAGCCCCCGCCCAAGCCCCCGCTCACGCCGCTCGAGCAGGCCGACATCGAGCGGCTGGAGATCACCCGCCCCCGCCAGCCCAACGTGGTGCTGGTGCGCGAGGACGGGGCCTGGTTCCTGGAGGAGCCGTGGCC
>JALSIK010000002.1 GCA_026990045.1 Chromatiales bacterium
GCCGCCGCCTCCGCACCGTGCTGCCGCGCTACCGGCCGCTGTTCGAGTCCGCCGCCGCCCGCCACGGCCTGGACTGGGTGCTGCTGGCCGCGCTGTCCTACCAGGAGTCCCACTGGAACCCGCGCGCGCGCAGCCCCACCGGGGTGCGCGGGATCATGATGCTGACCCGGGTCACCGCCCGCGAGCTGGGGGTGAAGAACCGGCTCGATGCGGCCCAGAGCATCGAGGCCGCGGCGCGCTACCTGGCCCGGCTCAAGGCCCGGCTGCCGGCGGCGGTGGAGGAGCCGGACCGCACCTGGTTCGCGCTGGCGGCCTACAACGTGGGGTACGGGCACCTGCGCGATGCCATGGCGCTGGCCCGGCGCCTGGGCCGGGACCCGCACCGGTGGTCCGACCTGCGCGCGGTGCTGCCGCTGCTGGCGAAGAAGAAGTACTACCGCACGCTGAAGCACGGCTACGCGCGCGGCTGGGAACCGGTGCGCTACGTGCAGCGGGTGCGCGATTTCGAGGACATGCTGCGCCGGGCGCTGGCGGATCAGGTGCCGGTGGAGGAGGCCGCGCGCCCGAAGCGGCGTTCCACGTAGGCCTCGAGCCGGGCCTGGAACTGGGCCGCGATGTCCTCGCCCTTGAGGGTCACGGTCTTGACCCCGTCCTCGTACACCGGGGCCACGGGCTGCTCGCCGCTGCCCGGCAGGCTGATGCCGATGTCGGCGTGGCGGCTCTCGCCGGGGCCGTTGACCACGCAGCCCATCACCGCCACGGTCATGTTCTCCACCCCGGGGTAGCGGGTGCGCCACACCGGCATCTGGGCGCGGAGATAGGCCTGGATGTCGCGGGCCAGTTCCTGGAAGAAGGTGGAGGTGGTGCGGCCGCAGCCGGGACAGGCGATGACGGCGGGGGTGAAACTGCGCAGCTCCAGGGCCTGGAGGATCTCCTGGGCCACCTGCACCTCGCGCGTGCGCGGGGCGCCGGGCTCGGGGGTGAGGGAGATGCGGATGGTGTCGCCGATGCCCTCCAGCAGCAGCGGCGCCAGGGCCGCGGTGGAGGCCACCACGCCCTTGTCGCCCATGCCGGCCTCGGTCAGTCCCAGGTGCAGGGGGTGGCGGCAGCGCCGCGCCAGCTCGCGGTAGACCGCCACCAGGTCGCGCACGCCGCTCATCTTGCACGAGATCACGATGCGGTCCTCGGGCAGGCCCAGGCGCACCGCCTCGGCGGCGCTCTCCAGGGCCGAGGTGATCACGGCCTCGCGCATGATCGCGCGCGGCTCGCGCGGGCGCGCGGCACGGGCGTTCTCGTCCATGAGCCGGGCCAGCACCGCCGGGTCCAGGCTGCCCCAGTTGACGCCGATGCGCACCGGCTTGCCGTGGCGGCAGGCCAGCTCGATCATCTGCGCGAAGCGGGCGTCGCGCTGGCTGCCGCGGCCCACGTTGCCGGGGTTGATGCGGTACTTGTCCAGGGCCTCGGCACAGGCGGGGTGGCGTGCCAGCAGCTTGTGGCCGTTGAAGTGGAAGTCGCCCACCAGCGGCACCTCCACGCCCTGCTGCAGCAGGCGCTCGCGGATCCGCGGCACCGCGGCGGCGGCGGCCTCGGTGTTCACCGTGATGCGCACCAGCTCCGAGCCGGCCGCGGCCAGCTCGGCCACCTGGCGCGCGGTGGCCTCCGCGTCGGCGGTGTCGGTGTTGGTCATGGACTGCACCGCCACGGGGGCGCCGCCGCCGAGGGTGACGCCGCCCACGCGCACGGCGAGGGTGTCGTGCCGGGTCATGGGGGCTCCGGGGTCGTCCAGAGCGCCCATGATACCAGCTTCCCGCCCGCGGGCCGACGGTGCGCTTGTGGCGCCGGCGGCAAATGCCTTAGGCTTTGCGGGTTTTGACCCCGGGAGGAGTGCCGTGAGCCGCAAGCGCAGGAAACGGAAGGAGCGGGCCCGCCGCGACGGGCCGCCCCTGGCGGAGCAGGCCGACCGCCACGTGCTGTACCAGAAGGCGGTGCAGGCGCCGGAGGCCGAGGTGGAGTTCTTCGACCGCGTGTTCCTCGAGCTGCGCGGGCGCAAGGCCCTGCACATGCGGGAGGACTTTTGCGGCACCGCCTACCTGGCCACCACCTGGTGCCGGTCCGACCCCGGGCGCACCGCCACCGGCATCGACATCGACCGCGCGACCCTGGACTGGGGCCGGCGCCACAACGTGGAGGCGGCGGGGCCGGAGGTGGCGGCGCGGGTGCGCCTGGTGGAGGGCGACGTGCGCACCGCCGAGGCGGAGCCCGCCGACATCACCTGCGCCCTCAACTTCAGTTACTGCATCTTCAAGACCCGCGACGCCCTGCGCGAGTACTTCACCATCGCCCGCCGCGGGCTGGTGGACGACGGCCTGCTGATCCTGGACCTGTTCGGCGGCACCGAGTGCCAGGACACCCTCACCGAGGAGACCGACATCGACGGCGAGCCGGCCACCTACGTCTGGGAGCATGCCGCCTTCAATCCCGTCACCCACGACATCCTGTGCCACATCCACTTCCACTTCGACGACGGCTCGAAGATGGAACGGGCCTTCACCTACGACTGGCGCCTGTGGAGCATCCCCGAGCTGCGCGAGCTGCTGCTGGAGGCGGGGTTCAGGAAGGTGCGCGTGTACTGGGAGCGGTTCGAGGAGGGCGATGACGACGACGAGTTCATGGAAGGGACCGGCGAGTACTACGAGGTGGAGGAGGTGGAGAACCAGGAATCCTGGATGAGCTACATCGTCGCTGAAAAGTAGGGGCCGGCGGCCGGCAACCTGCAACGCCGAGGCGCGAGGCGGGCGCGGAAAGAGAGAGGCCCGGCGCGCGCCGGGAGGGCCGGGGTCATGCCCTGGGCACCGGGTGGTAGGGGGTGTGGCGGATGCGGTCGTGCTCGTGCATGCGGTAGTGGACGAATGCCGCCGGGTCGTCGAAGTGCAGGAAGGGGTTGCCCGCCTTCTGCTCGGCCAGGGTGCTGACGGGCTTCTCGGCGTAGTTGTGGCCGGGGTGGATGACGGTGCCGGCAGGCAGCCCGGTGGCCAGGCGGCGCAGGGTGTCGTACATCTGCTCCGGGTCGCCCCCGGCCAGGTCGCAGCGGCCGCAGCCGAACACGAACAGGGTGTCGCCGGTGATGAGGTCGTCCCCCAGGTGGTAGCAGGCCGAGCCCGGCGTGTGGCCCGGGGTGTGGAGGACCCGGATCTCGGTCTCGCCCAGCCGGATCACGTCCCCGCCGTGGTGCAGCACCGGCCGCTCCAGGTCCCGGCCCCAGAACCGGGCCTCGGGCTTGAGCAGGTGCACCCGGGCGTCGTGGCGCTCCAGCACCCGCTCGATGCCGTTGACGTGATCGTGATGGCTGTGGGTGAGCAGGATGTCGGTGATGCGCACCCCCTCCTGCTCTGCCAGGTCCAGGATACGGTCCACCTCCCAGGCCGGGTCCACCACCGCGGCCCGGCCGCTGGCCCGGTCGCTCACCAGGTAGACGAAGTTCTCCATGGGGCCCAGCTCCAGGGCCTCGATGATGTAGGGCGTCTGTTCGTCCGGGGTCATGGGGCTCCTCCGCTGGGTCCGGGGTGCCCCGCCATTGTATCCTTTCCCGCCGGCCCGGGGGCGGGGGTAAGGTTTCGCCCGCCCCCGGCCGATAAGGAGGGCACATGAAGGCGTCGTCTCTGGTTCTTGCAGGAGTGCTGGCCGCGGGGTCCGGGGCGGTGGCGGCCGGGCCGGTCTATGTCTACCGCCTGCCCGACGGCAGCCATCTCATCACCGACCGGGCCCACCACGACGGTATCCACACCCTGGTGCGGGTCACCCGGCGGGTGAACGGCGTGGGCCGCCTGGTGGCCGTCAACACCCACCGCCGCCCCGATCCCCGCACCACCCGCTTCGACGTGCTCATCCGGGCGGCCGCCGCCCGCCATGGCGTGGACCCGGCCCTGGTCAAGGCCCTGGTGCACACCGAGTCCCACTTCGATCCCGCCGCCCGCTCGCCCAAGGGAGCACTGGGCCTCATGCAGCTCATGCCGGAGACCGCGGCCCGCTACGGGGTGCGCGATCCCCTCGACCCGGCCCAGAACATCGAGGGCGGGGTGCGCTACCTGCGCCACCTGCTGGGCCGGTTCCGCAACTCCCTGCCCCGGGCCCTGGCCGCCTACAATGCCGGCGAGACCGCGGTCCACGCCCACGGCGGGGTGCCGCCGTTCGCCGAGACCCGCCGCTTCGTGCGCAAGGTCCTCGACTACCACGCCTACTACCAGAGCTGGTTCTGAACGCTCCCCCTCCCCGGCGCGGCGGGGTATCATGCGCTGCGCGCCGCAGGAGGGAACGGCCCATGGACACCGAGCACAAAGACGCGCCCGCGGAGGCACCCGTGGTGCGCCTGGACGACTACCGCCCGCCGGCCTGGCTGGCGGAGACGGTGGATCTCCACTTCGACCTGGACGCCCGGCTCACCACCGTCACCTCGCACGTGCGCTACCGGCGCAACCCGGCACGGGAGGCGGGCCTGCCGCTGGTGGTGGACCTGGTGGAGGCGGAGCTGGTCTCGGTGGCGCTGGACGGCGCGCCGCTGGCCCCGGAACGCCTGCGCCGGGAGGCCGGGCGGCTGGTCATCGATGATGTGCCCGATGCCTTCACCCTCACCGCGGTGACCCGGCTGCGGCCCGAGACCAACACCGCCCTCGAGGGCCTGTACGTCTCCGGGGACATGCTCTGCACCCAGTGCGAGGCGGAGGGCTTCCGCCGTATCACGCCGTTCCCGGACCGGCCCGACGTCATGGCCCGGTACCGCGTCACCCTGGAAGCGGACAAGACCCGTTACCCGGTGCTGCTGGCCAACGGCAACCCGGTGGCGCAGGAGGACCTGCCCGGCGGCCGCCACCGCGCGGTGTGGGAGGACCCGTTTCCCAAGCCCTGCTACCTGTTCGCCCTGGTGGCCGGCGACCTGGCCTGCCGCGAGGAGACCTGGACCACGGTCTCCGGGCGCGAGGTGGCCATCCGCCTGTGGGTGGAACGCGACAACCTGCACAAGTGCGACCATGCCCTGCGCTGCATCCGCCAGGCCATGGCCTGGGACGAGGAGCGCTTCGGGCGCGAGTACGACCTGGACGTGTTCAACGTGGTGGCCGTGTCCCACTTCAACATGGGGGCGATGGAGAACAAGGGACTCAACATCTTCAACGCCGCCTGCGTGCTGGCCAGCCCCGACACCGCCACCGACGACGACTACTACCGCATCCAGGCCATCATCGGTCACGAGTACTTCCACAACTGGTCGGGCAACCGGGTGACCTGCCGCGACTGGTTCCAGCTCTCCCTCAAGGAAGGCTTCACCGTGTTCCGCGACCAGGAGTTCTCGGCCGACCTCAACTCCCGCCCGGTCAAGCGCATCGACGACGTCAACCTGCTGCGCACGCGCCAGTTCCCGGAAGACGCGGGGCCCCTGGCCCACCCGGTGCGCCCGCGCGAGTACCAGGAGATCTCCAACTTCTACACCGTGACCGTGTACGAGAAGGGGGCGGAAGTGGTGCGCATGCTGCAGGCGGTGCTCGGCCGCGAGGCCTTTCGCCGCGGCACCGACCTGTTCTTCGGCCGCCACGACGGGCAGGCCGTGACCACCGAGGATTTCCTGCGCTGCATGGAGGAGGCCGCCGGCCGCGACCTGTCACGGTTCCAGCGCTGGTACGACCAGGCCGGCACGCCCCGCGTGCGGGTGACGGAGGAGTACGACCCTGGTGCCGAATGCTACACCCTCCACCTGGCCCAGCACTGCCCGCCCACCCCGGGGCAGCCGGACAAGGCGCCGTTCCCCGTGCCGGTGGCCGTGGGGCTGCTGGACGAGGCCGGGAGCGAGCTGCCCCTGCGCCTGGAAGGGGAGGCGGGCGAGGACGCCCCCCGGTCGCGGGTGCTGCTGCTCACGGAGCGGGAACGGCGCTTCCGCTTCACCGGCATCCGGCGGCGGCCGGTGCCGTCGCTGCTGCGCCACTTCTCCGCGCCGGTCATCCTGGAGCGGGACTGGAGCGAGGACGAGCTGCGGTTCCTGTTCACCCACGACACCGACGCCTTCAACCGCTGGGACGCCGGCCAGACCTGGATGCTGGGCATCCTGCGCCGGCTGGTGGACGACCCCGGGGCGGAGATCCCGCCGGCCCTGGCCGGGGCCTTCGCCCGCACCCTGGACCGGGCCGGGGACGATCCCGCCTTCGCCGCCCGGGCGCTGGCGGTGCCCGCCGGGGACTGGCTGGCGGAGCAGCTCCCGGTGGTGGACCCGCACGCGGTGCACCGGGCCCGCCGCACCCTGGTGCGCTGGCTGGGGGAGCGCCTGCGGGAGGCGTGGCAGGCGGCCTGGCGGGACTTCGCCGTGCCCGGGCCCTACCGCTTCGAGGCCCGGGACATGGGCCGCCGGGCCCTGCGCAACCTGGCCCTGGCCTATCTCACCGCGGACCGGGACGAGGCCGCGCTGGCCCTGGCCCTGGCCCATTACCGCGAGGCGGGCAACATGACCGACCGCATGGCGGCCCTGGGCGTGCTGGCCCACATGGACCGGCCCGAGGTGGACGAGGTGCTGGACGAGTTTCACCGGCGCTGGCACCACGACGGCGAGGTGGTGGACAAGTGGCTGGCGTTGCAGGCGGGGTCCGAGCGCCCCGGGACCCTGGCCCGCGTGCGCCGGCTCATGGAACACCCGGATTTCCAGCTCACCCACCCCAACCGCGTGCGCGCCCTCATCGGCCGCTTCGCCTTCGGCAACCCGCTGCACTTCCATGCCGCCGACGGCAGCGGCTACGCCTTCCTGGCCGACCGGGTCATCGCCCTGGATGCGCTCAATCCCCAGGTGGCCGCACGCCTGGTCCAGGCCCTGACCCGCTGGCGCCGTTTTGAGCCGGGGCGGCGCGCGCAGATGCGCGCGGCGCTGGAGCGCATCGCCGCCCACCACCCCCTGTCGCGGGACCTGGCCGAGGTGGTGCACAAGAGCCTGCAGGCGGACGCCGGCTGACGCCGCCACCGCCGGGGTCAGGCCCGCACCACCTGGTTGCGGCCGCTGCGCTTGGCGCGGTAGAGGGCGCGGTCGGCGGCCCTGAGCACGTCGAAGGCGTCCACGTGGTGGGCGGCGCGCTGGGCCAGGCCGATGCTGGCGGAGACGAACACGGTGCGCGGGTTGCCGCGGGGCCGCGGGTTCTGCGGGCGCCGGCGGGG
>JALSIK010000003.1 GCA_026990045.1 Chromatiales bacterium
GGTGAGGGTCCACGGTGACGAGCTCGTCGAAGTGATCGGCCAGGCAGCGGCCGATGATGCGCTGGCTCACGGCCTCGCCGGGATGAAACGCGGTGTCCTGCCTCATGTAGCACAGGTAGGGGGCCACCAGCACCAGCTCCGCCACGCCCAGCTCGCGGGCGGTGGCGGCGGCGAGCATGAGTTCCACCAGCTTGTGGTTGGGATCGGCCAGGGTGCGGCAGACGACCAGCCGCGGGGCCAGGTCGGTGGGCAGGCGGACGCGGCTCTCTCCGTCGGGGAAACGGTGCACCTCCACCTCGGCCCAGGTCAGGCCCGCGGCCTCGGCCAGGCGGATGCCCGGCGCGCGGTAGTCGGGAAACACGAGCAGGCCCGCGGGCCCGCTCATGCCCCCCACTCCGTAACGGTGTTGGCCTCCAGCTCCGCGCGCGAGCCGATGGTGTAGCCCATGTCCTTTTCCATGAGCTGGCGGGCGAAGCGGAAGTCGGCCGGGAAGTCGGCGTGGATGCAGTACAGGGCCTCGCCCTTGCGCACGCGGTCGCCCACCTTCTTGTAGAGATCCACCCCGGCGCCCTTGTCCATGGGTGCTCCGGCCATGCGCGCGATGCGCGCCATCTGCAGGTTGTCGATGGCGGTGACCACACCGGCGCGGGGGGCCGGCACCCGGTGGCGCAGGCGCCCGGGCGGCGGGATCTCGGGCCGGGCGCCCTGGGCGCGGATGATGGCCTCCATCTTGGCCAGGGCGCGGCCGGAGTCGAGGATGTCGCGGGCGACGGCGAATCCGTCACCGCCGCGCACGTCGGGGTCGAACTCCAGCACCCGGCCGGCGAGGCGCAGGGCCTTCTGGCGCAGGTCCTGGGGGGCGTCGGGCTCGTTGCGCAGCACCTGCATCACGTCGCGCGCCTCCAGCACCGGGCCGATGCCGCGGCCGACGGGCTGGGTGCCGTCGGTGAGCACCACCTGCACGTGCAGGCCGAGGCGGTCGCCCACGTATTCGAACAGCTTGCGCAGGGCCAGGGCATCGTTCATGCGCCGCACCTTGGCCGTGGGGCCCACGGGGATGTCGATGAGCAGGTGGGTGGAGCCGGCGGCCAGCTTCTTGGCCAGGATGGAGGCAACCATCTGGCCCGGCGAGTCCATGGACAGGGGCCGTTCCACCGCGATGAGGATGTCGTCCATGGGCGCGAGCTTCGCGGTGCCGCCCCAGGCCAGGCAGCCGCGGTGGCGCCGGACCAGGGTGCGCAGGCGCTTGGGCGAGAGGTCCACCTTGGCCAGCACCTCCATGGTATCGGCGGTGCCGGCGGGCGAGGTGATGGCCCGGCTGGAGGTCTTGGGGATGAGCATGCCGTGGGCGGCGACGATGGGCACCACCAGCATGGAGGTGCGGTTGCCGGGGATGCCGCCGATGCAGTGCTTGTCCGCCACCAGGGGCTCGCCCCAGTCGAGCCGCTCGCCGCTCTCCACCATGGCCCGGGTGAGATGCAGCACCTCCTCGCGCTCCAGGCCGGCCTGGGCGCAGGCGACCAGGAAGGCGGCCAGCTCGGTCTTGGCGTAGCGGTTGGCCACCACGTCGCGGGCGATGGCGCGGAAGTCCTCCAGGGCCAGGCGGTCGCCCGCGATCTTGCGGTGCACCGCGTCCAGCGACGGCGGCGGCTCGGCGTGGGCCAGGCGCGCCGGCCGGCCCTCGCCCAGGCCGAGCTGGTCGAAGGCCTGCTCGGACAGGCCCAGCTCGTCCACGTCCACGATGGCGGCATCGTCCACCACGTTGAGCACCGCCAGCACCTTGCGCCGGCCACCGTTGTGGGCGCTGATCTCGACCTTGTTGAGGGCCTGGAAGCCCTCGCTGCGGTAGAGCGGACACTCGCGGTGCAGGAAGGCGACGTTCTCGCGGTAGGTGTCGATGGCGACCCGCTTGAGCTTCAGGGTCTGGCGCCGGCTGTGGCTCATGAACCGTGGACCTCGCGCTGGATGTGGCGGAGATCGATGATATCGCCCTCGCGCACGCAGCGCACGGGGGCGTGCAGCCGGTGACGCAGCACCCGGCGCAGGGCCTCCCGCACCCGGGCCTCGCCGTGCACCAGCACCAGCGGCGGGCGGTGGCGGAAGCCGTGGTACCAGTGGACGAGGCCGTCCCGGTCGGCATGGGCGGAGAGCCCGCCCACGGTGTGGATCCTGGCCTGCACGCGGATGGCCTCGCCCCACAGGCGGATGAAACGGGCCCCGTCCACCAGCCGGCGGCCGAGGGTGCCCTCGGCCTGGAAGCCCACGATGATGACGTGGCAGTCGCGGCGCCAGACGTTGTGCTTGAGGTGGTGCATGATGCGCCCGCCGCTGCACATGCCGTTGCCGGCCAGGATCACGGCGCCGGACCGGATCTCGTTGATGGCCATGGACTCCTCGGCGGTGCGGGTGAAATGGAGGTTGGGGAGCAGGGCCTGGCCGCGGCTGCGGAAGAAACGGGCCGCATCGGGCACCAGCAGGTCGGTATGGTGCTGGTAGATCTCCGTGGCCTCGATGGCCAGGGGGCTGTCGAGGAAGATGTGCCGCCGCTCCAGCCCCCAGTCGTGGAAGTGCTGGCCCATGAGGAATAGCAGGCCCTGGGTGCGCTCCACGGCGAAGGTGGGCACCAGGATGTTGCCGGGCGCGGCATCGGCCTCCCGGAACACCTCGCGCAGCTCGTCCAGGGTCGCCTCCCAGGACCGGTGCAGGCGGTCGCCGTAGGTGCTCTCCATGAGCACCAGGTCGGCTTCGGACACGCGGGCGTAGTCGTGCATGATGGGCGCCCCGCGGTGGCCCAGGTCGCCGGAAAATACCACCTTGCGCGTGAGGCCGCCCTCGCTGAGCCAGATCTCGACGATGGCGGCACCGAGAATGTGGCCCGCATCGCGCAGGCGGATGCTGACGCCGGGCAGGATCTCCCGGCGCTGATCGAAGTCCAGGCCCTGGAACAGGCGCAGGGCCTCGTGCACATCGTGCCGGGTGTAGAGGGGGTCCACGGGAGGCAGCCCCTTGCGCAGGCGCTTGCGGTTGGCCCACTCGGCGTCCTTCTCGTGCAGGTAGGCCGCGTCGCGCAGCATGATCCGGCACAGGTCTCCGGTGGCGTGGTGGCACCAGATGGGCCCCTGGAAGCCGCGGCGTACCAGCAGCGGCAGGCGGCCGCTGTGATCGATGTGGGCGTGGGACAGCACCACGGCGTCGATGTCGCGGGGCCGGAAGGGAAACGGCTCGCGGTTGCGGGCCTCGTCCCGCGGCCCGCCCTGGATCAGCCCGCAGTCCAGCAGCACCCGGCGCCCGCCCACCTCCAGCAGGTGGCAGGAACCGGTGACCTCCTCCGCCGCACCCGCGAACCGGATCCGCATGCCGCCTCCGCAATTGATCCAGGACAAGGTTTTGCCGCCTGGCGCGGCCCGGCCCTTGCACCCCGCCGGGCGCCGGTCCTAGACTGCCTTCCAGGATCGGCACTGCTCATCCAGCATAACGGCCACGCCCGCACAGGGGTTGATCGGGATCATGCAACGCCAACTCGCGCACCAGATCTGGTACGACATGGTGCTGGCCCGGCTGTTCGAGCAGGCCGCGGCCGAGCAGTATGCCCAGGGGCGCATCGCCGGCTTCCTCCACCTCTATCCCGGCGAGGAAGCGGTGGCAGTGGGCACCCTGCGCGCCGCCGACACCGGCGACTACGTGGTGTCCACCTACCGCGAGCACGTCCATGCCCTGGTCTGGGGCATCACTCCGGAGGCAGTGATGGCGGAGCTGTTCGGCAAGGCCACCGGCTGCTCCGGCGGCTACGGCGGCTCCATGCACCTGTTCGATGCCGGGCGCCGCTTTCTCGGCGGCTACGCCATCGTGGGCGAGACCTTCCCCGTGGCCATCGGTGTCGGCTACTGGCTGCGCCTGACCGGGGCGCCCGACGCGGTGCTGTGCTACTTCGGCGACGGCGCCGCCAACCAGGGCACCTTCCACGAGTCGCTCAACATGGCGGCGCTGTGGAAGCTGCCGGTGCTGTTCGTGTGCGAGAACAACCACTACCAGATCGGCACCGAGATTCACCGCCACACGGCAGTGCCGGAGATCCACCGCCACGGCACCGCCTACGGGATTCCCGGCCGGCGGGTGGACGGCATGGACGTGGTGGCGGTGTACGAGGCCACCCGCATGGCGCTGGAGCACGTGCGCGCGGGCAACGGCCCCTACCTGCTGGAGTGCGAGACCTACCGCTACCGCGGCCACTCCATGGCCGATCCCGGCGCCTATCGCTCGGCCCTGGAAGTGGCGGAGCTGCGGGCCCGCGATCCCATCGACGGCTTCCGCGAGCGGGTGTTGCACGAGGGCTGGCTGGAGCAGGCCGAGCTGGAGCAGGCCGAGCGCGAGGCCCGGGCCGCCGTGGAGGCGGCGGTGGCGTTCGCCGAGGAGAGCCTGGAGCCCACGAACCTGGAACAGGACGTGTACGTCCAGCCCCTGGACCTGTACGACGGGACCAAGGCATGAAGCGGGCACACAACGACAGGGCCGGGCTCGTCGGCGTCTCCAGGCCGGCGCCCGTGCTGCAGGTGTGGCAGGCGCTCAACATCGCCCACGACGAAGTGATGGCCCGGGACGAGAGCGTGTTCATCCTGGGCGAGGACGTGGGCCTCTACGGCGGCAGCTACCGCGTGACCCAGGGGCTCTTCGCCAAGTACGGCGAATGGCGCGTGCGCGACACCCCCATCTCCGAAAACAGCTTCACCGGCCTCGGCGTGGGTGCGGCACTGGTGGGCGGCCGTCCCATCGTCGAGATCATGACCATCAACTTCGCCCTGCTGGCGCTGGACGCCATCATCAACATGGCGGCCAAGCTGCGCTACATGTCCGGCGGACAGTTCAAGGTCCCGCTGGTGGTGCGCAGCCCGGGCGGCGTAGCGCGCCAGCTCGCGGCCCAGCACTCGCAGCGGCTGGAGCACACCCTCATGAACGTGCCGGGCCTGCGCATCGTGGCCCCGGCCACGCCCCAGGATGCCTACTGGCAGCTCAAGCAGGCGGTGGCCTGCGACGACCCGGTGATCGTGCTGGAACACGAGCTGCTCTATTTCACCGAGGGGCCGTTCGATCCCGGTGCCGACCCGCCCCCCATGCACGCTGCCGCCGTGCGCCGGCGCGGCCGCGACATCTCGCTCATCGCCTGGCACCGCATGGTGGACGTGTGCCTGGAGGCGGCGCGGGAGCTGGAGGCGGATGGCATCGATGCGGAGGTGGTCGATCTGCGCAGCCTGCGACCCATCGACCTGCCGCTGCTGCTGGAGTCGGTGTCGCGCACCCACCGCGCGCTGGTGGTGGAGGAGGACTGCCGCTTCGCCGGGGCCGGGGCCGAGATCGCCGCCACCCTCAACGAGGCCGGCTTCTTCGAGCTGGAGGCGCCCGTGCAGCGGGTGGCCGGGCGCGACGTGCCCACCCCCTACAACGCGCGGCTGGAGGCGGCGTCCATTCCCGACGCCGCGGCCGTG
This sequence comes from Chromatiales bacterium, assembly GCA_026990045.1. Taxonomy (GTDB): domain Bacteria; phylum Pseudomonadota; class Gammaproteobacteria; order CAMYNG01; family CAMYNG01; genus JALUTW01. Next base: position 5,481 of record JALSIK010000003.1, read on the forward strand.
GTACGGGCGGTGCGGGGACTGCTGGGCCCGCGGGAAAAGTGAGTTTCAGCCTGCCGCGGACGGCGGCCAGGCGCAGGGATCATGGCGCGCATCCTGGACCGGGACGGTGTGCGCCGCTTCTACGACCGGCTCGGCGGCGCACTGGACTCGCAGGCGTTCTACGAGAACGCGGGGCTGGATGTCCTTTGTGCCCACGGCGCCTTCGACCGCGCCGGCGCGGTATTCGAGTTCGGCTGCGGCACCGGGCGCTTTGCCCAATGGCTGCTGGAGGAGTTCCTGCCCGCCGACGCCCGCTATCTGGGCGTGGATCTCAGCCCGCGCATGGTGGAGCTGGCGCGGCGGCGCCTGGCGCCGTGGGCGGACCGGGCGCGGGTGGAGCTCACCGACGGCGACGTGCACCTGCCCCAGGCCGACAGCGGATGGGATCGCTTTGTGTCCACGTTCGTCGTGGACCTGCTGCCGGAGCATGAGGCGCGCGTGCTGCTGTGCGAGGCCCATCGCATCCTGCGGGGCAACGGCCGCCTGTGCCTGGTGAGCATCACGCGCGGCACCACACCCCTCTCCCGCGCGGTGATGGGGTGCTGGTCGGCGTTGGGCCGGCTCAGCCCCTGGCTCACCGGCGGCTGCCGTCCGGTGGTGCTCCGTTCCCTGCTGCATCCGGAGCAGTGGGACGTGGCCTTCGATGAGGTGGTGATCCGCTTCGGCGTGGCCATGGAAGTGCTGGTGGCCAGCCCGCACGGGGAAGGGTGAACCGGAAACATGACGAAATCCGGGAATGGTCTGGATGGTCCTTTCGGCTGCTGGCGGCTGGCCGCTGGCTGCTGGGACAACGGCGCAGCCCGGATACAGCTCGGCGGAATCCGGGAACGGTAAGGATGTTCCGGGTTTTACCCCCTCACCCTGACCCTCTCCCGGAGGGAGAGGGGACCGTTCTTTCATACGTGGCGGGTTTCCACTGTTGCGGCTGATTTTTTCACTCTCTCCGTGGCAGGGGATCAACGCCCCGGTGCGATCGCTGCGCGATCGCACCCTACGGATCTCTCGGAGAGAGAGTTGGGGTGAGGGGGATCGGCACGTCCTTCGCGGCCAAGGGCCGCTCCTGCAGCAGGAAAGAGGGTGTTGTGGATGGTGAGATCACCGCGCCGCAGGCGCGCATTGGTGGCTACGGGTGGAGTCGGCCACCCGGCACGGACTGCCGGGTGGGACGCCGCGCACAGCGCGGCGCCCGCAGGGCGCGGGCCAGGGACGGCCCGCGTCAACCCCGGCCCCGGCATTTCAAATGGCTCGGGGTCGGTGGTCTTTCGAGAACCGGAAGTGACGGTCACCGGAAAACCACGAACAACCTGGTGGCTACGGGTGGAGTCGACCACCCGGCATGGATTGCCGGGTGGGACGCCGCGCACAGCGCGGCGCCCGCAGGGCGCGGGCCAGGGACGGCCCGCGTCAACCCCGGCCCCGGCATTTCAAATGGCTCGGGGTCGGTGGTCTTTCGGGAACCGGAAGTGACGGTCACCGGAAAACCACGAACAACCTGGTGGCTACGGGTGGAGTCGACCACCCGGCATGGATTGCCGGGTGGGACGCCGCGCACAGCGCGGCGCCCGCAGGGCGCGGGCCAGGGACGGCCCGCGTCAACCCCGGCCCCGGCATTTCAAATGGCTCGGGGTCG
>JALSIK010000004.1 GCA_026990045.1 Chromatiales bacterium
CTATGCCGAGGCGGCGCCGGCCGAGACCAAGGCCGAGTCGGCCGGGGCGGAAGGCGAGGCCGAGGCGGCCTCCGAGTAACGCGGGCCGGTGCGCCCTCGACGGGAGGGGGCGCCGCACCCTCCTTCTTTAGATTATGGAATCGGACGTTTCCGGTTCCGTTCGTCGAATTTTCTGCGAGGACCAGACTCATGGCAATCACTGCTTCGATGGTTAAGGAACTCCGCGAGCGTACCGGCGCCGGCATGATGGAATGCAAGAAGGCGCTGGTGGAGACCGGCGGCGATCTCGAAGCCGCCGTGGAGCACCTGCGCAAGTCGGGCCAGGCCAAGGCCGACAAGAAGGCCGGCCGTACCGCGGCCGAGGGCCGCATCGTCGTCCGCCAGGACGACTCGGGCCGAACGGCGGTGTTGCTGGAGGTCAACTGTGAAACCGATTTCGTGGCCAAGGACGAGAACTTCACCGCCTTCGCCGAGGCGGTGGCGGGCCGTATCCTGGAGGACCGGCCGGCCGACGTGGATGCCCTGCTGGCGCTGTCCATCGACGACAGCGGCAAGAGCATCGAGGAGGCACGCAAGGAGCTGGTGGCCAAGATCGGCGAAAACATCAGCGTGCGCCGTTTCGCCGTGGCGGAGGCCGATGGACCGTTGGGCCTGTACCTGCACGGCCAGCGCATCGGCGTGGCGGTGGCGCTGGAAGGCGGCGACGAGACCCTGGCCCGCGACCTGGCCATGCACGTGGCCGCCAGCCGGCCCCTGTGCATCTCCGCGGACGAGCTGCCGGCCGAGGTCCTGGACAAGGAGCGCGAGATCTTCACCGCCCAGGCCCAGGACAGCGGCAAGCCCGCCGAGATCATCGAAAAGATGGTGGAGGGCAAGCTCAAGAAGTTCATCAAGGAAGTGACCCTGCTGGGCCAGCCCTTCGTCAAGGACCCGGACCAGACCGTGGAACAGCTGCTCAAGGGCGCCGGGGCGACGGTGGTGCAGATGGTCCGGCTCGAGGTGGGCGAGGGCATCGAGAAGAAGCAGGAGAACTTCGCCGACGAGGTGATGGCGCAGGTCAAGGGCGGCTGAGGCGCGGAGCGGGCCATGGCGCGTTACCGCCGCATCCTGCTCAAGCTGTCCGGGGAGGCCCTCATGGGGGGGCAGGCCTTCGGCATCGACCCGGAGGTGCTGCAGTACATCGGGGCGGAGCTGGAGCCGGTGGTCCAGGCCGGGGTCCAGGTGGGGCTGGTGATCGGCGGCGGCAACATCTTCCGCGGCATCAGCCTGGCCGCCGGCGGGATGAACCGTGCCGCCGGGGACGACATGGGCATGCTGGCCACGGTGATCAACGCCCTGGCCCTGCAGGAGGCCCTGGAACGGCGCGGCCTGGCGGTGCGCGTCATGTCGGCCCTGGCGGTGGCCGGGGTGTGCGAACCCTATTCCCGGCGGGAGGCGGTGGCCCACCTGGAACAGGGGCGGATCGTGATCTTCGCCGCCGGAACCGGTAACCCCTTTTTCACCACCGATACCGCCGCCACCCTGCGCGGCATCGAGGTGGGTGCCGAGCTGGTGCTCAAGGGGACCAAGGTGGACGGGGTGTACTCCGCCGACCCGGTGCAGGACCCTGAAGCCGTCAGGTATGATCGGTTGACCTACGACGAGGTGATCGAGCGGCGGCTGGCGGTGATGGACACCACGGCCATCGTCATGTGCCGGGATCACGGCATGCCCCTGCGGGTGTTCGACATGAACCACCAGGGTGCGCTGCTGGACATCGTCAACGGCATCGAGCATGGGACTCTGGTTACGGAGGCCCGGTAGGGGGAGACAGGGCGATGATAGAAGACCTCAAGAAGGACGCCGCGACCCGCATGAAGAAGAGCGTGGAATCGCTGCGCTCGGAGCTGACCAAGCTGCGCACCGGGCGGGCTCACACCAGCCTGCTGGATCACATCACCGTGGAGTACTACGGCTCGCAGGTACCGCTGAACCAGGTGGCCAACGTCAACGTGGCCGATCCGCGCACGCTGTCGGTGACGCCGTGGGAGAAACAGATGGTCCCGGTGGTGGAGAAGGCCATCGCCAGCTCGGACCTCGGGCTCAACCCGGTCACCGCGGGCAACGTCATCCGCGTGCCGCTGCCGCCGCTGACCGAGGAGCGCCGCAAGGACATGATCCGCATCGTGCGCCAGGAAGGCGAGGGCGCGCGGGTGGCCATCCGCAACATCCGGCGTGATGTCATCGGCGACCTCAAGGCCCTGCTCAAGGAGAAGGAGATCACCGAGGACGAGGAACGCCGGGCCGAGGAGGAGATCCAGAAGATCACGGACAAGTACATCGCGGAGGTGGACGAGCTGCTCAAGGCCAAGGAAAAGGATCTCATGGAAATCTGAGCGGGCGGCCGCGGCACGGTACCGCATCACCTGCCCGGGTCCATCCATTCAACAGCGCGCCCGAGTCATGAACGCACATCACCAACCAGAAGGGATGCTGACCCCCGGCGGGGTGCCGCGCCATGTCGCCATCATCATGGACGGTAACGGGCGCTGGGCGCAGCGGCGGCACATGCCCCGTTACGCCGGCCATCGTGCCGGCGTGGGCGCGGTGCGCCGGACGGTGGAGGCCTGCGGCCGCAAGGGGGTGCAGGTGTTGACCCTGTTCGCCTTTTCCAGCGAGAACTGGCGCCGGCCGCGCAAGGAGGTGGGGACCCTGATGGATCTCTTCCTCAATGCACTGGGCAGTGAGGCGGAGAAGCTCCATCGCAACAACGTCCGGCTGGAAGTCATCGGTGATCGCACGGCCTTTGCAGACGCGTTGCAGGACAAGATCACCGAGGTGGAGTCGCTGACGGCCGGCAACACCGGCCTGCACCTGGTCATCGCGGCCAATTACGGCGGGCGCTGGGACATCACCCAGGCGGCCCGGCGGCTGGCGGAGAAGGTGGCTGCCGGGGTGCTGGCGCCGGACGCCATCGATGAAAAGGCGTTGCAAGGGGAGCTGTGCCTGGGCCGGTTGCCGGAACCGGACCTGTTCATCCGCACCGGCGGGGAGCAGCGGATCAGCAATTTCCTGCTGTGGCAGCTGGCGTACACCGAGCTCTATTTCACCGAGGTCCTGTGGCCGGACTTCGACGAGGCCGGGCTGGAGGCCGCTTTCGCCGCCTACCGGCGCAGGCAGCGCCGGTTTGGTTGCACGGGGGAACAGGTGGAGCGCCTGCGCAATGCTTAGGCAGCGCATCCTCACCGCCCTGGTGCTGCTGCCGCTGGTCATCGGGATCATCTTCTCCCCACCCGCCGTCTTCGCCGCCGCCGTCGCCGCCGCCCTGCTGGTCGGGGCCTGGGAGTGGGCCCGCATGGCGGGTCTGGCCGGGGCGGTGGTCCGCGCCGCCTACCTCCTGCTGGCGGCCCTGGTGCTGGCCTTCCTGTGGTGGGCCTGGTGGCGGGGGGCGGACGCCCTTCTGTACGGGTTTCTCATCGGCGCCAGCGGATGGTGGCTGGGCAACGGGCTGTGGCTGGCCTGGCTGGAACACCGGGCGCATCTGCCGCCCGCCCACCGCCTGCGTGACGCCGGTGGCGGCCTGCTGATGGTGGGGGCGCCGTACGCCGCCCTGCTCGTCTTGCACCAGGGGGAACGATTGGGACCGGCCTGGGTCCTGTTTCTCATGCTCCTGCTGTGGACCGCGGACACTGCCGCCTATTTCACCGGCCGCGCCCTGGGGCGGCACCGGCTGGCGCTGCACATCAGCCCGGGCAAGACCTGGGAGGGCGTCGCCGGCGGGCTGGCCGGCAGCGCCCTGGCCGGGTGGCTGGGCGCGGTGTGGTTCGGCCTGGCGGGGTCGCAGCGGGGATGGTTCATCGCCGTGTGCCTGGTCACCGCGGCCTGGTCCGTGGTGGGGGACCTGTACGAGAGCCGGATCAAGCGCACCGCCGGGATGAAGGACAGCGGCCGCCTGTTGCCGGGCCACGGTGGACTGATGGATCGTATCGACAGTCTCACCGCCGCCGCACCGGCCTTCGTCACCGGCCTGTGGTTCATGGGGCGGGTGGCATGAAAGGGCTCACGGTCCTGGGCGCCACGGGCTCCATCGGCCTCAACACCCTGGACGTGGTGGCCCGGCATCCCGACCGCTTCCACGTGGTGGCGCTCACCGCCAACACGCAATGGGAGCGGCTGCTGGAACAGTGCCGCCGCTTCCGGCCCGAGCTGGCGGTGCTGCGCGAACCCGGTGGTGCCGCCCGGCTGGAGGAGGCCCTGCGCCGGGAGGGCCTCCCGACCCGGGTCGCCGCGGGCGAGGCCGGGCTGCTGGAGGCCGCCGCCCATCCCGAGGCCCATTACGTCATGGCCGCCATCGTGGGCGGGGCGGGGCTGCCGGCGACCCTGGCCGCGGCCCGGGCCGGCAAGCGGGTCCTGCTGGCCAACAAGGAAGCGCTGGTGATGGCCGGCGCCCTGTTCATGGACACGGTGGGCGAGGGCGGCGCCGAGCTGCTGCCGGTGGACAGCGAGCACAACGCCATTTTCCAGTGCATGCCCGAGGGTTTCCGCGCCGGTGAGCGCCCTGCAGGGGTGGAGCGGGTGTTGCTGACCGCCTCGGGCGGGCCGTTCCGGACCCTGTCCCCCGAAGCCATGGCGCGGGTGACGCCGGACCAGGCCTGTGCCCATCCCAACTGGGACATGGGGCGCAAGATCTCCGTGGACTCGGCCACCATGATGAACAAGGGACTGGAGATCATCGAGGCCCGGTGGCTGTTCGGGCTGTCGCTGGAGCAGGTGCAGGTGGTGGTGCACCCGCAGAGCGTGGTCCATTCCCTGGTGCAGTACACCGACGGCTCGGTGCTGGCCCAGCTGGGCCGGCCGGACATGCGCACCCCCATCACCCATGCCCTGGCCTGGCCGGAGCGCATGCCTTCGGGCGTGGCCCCGCTGGACCTGTTTCGGGTGGGGCGCCTGGAGTTCGAGCCGCCCGACCCGGAACGATTCCCGTGCCTGCGCCTGGCGGTGGAGGCCGCGCACCGGGGCGGCAATGCCACCATTGCCCTCAATGCGGCCAACGAGGTGGCGGTGGCGGCGTTCCTGGACGGCCGCATCACGTTTCCGGCCATTGCCGCCATCATCGAGGCGGTCACGGCGCAGGCGCCGGCCGGTGACCCCCGCACCCTGGACGAGATCCTGGCGGCCGATGCCCGGGCCCGGGGCGAGGCCGCGGCCCGGGTGGCGAGTACGGCGGAGCGACGCAACCATGCTTGATTTCCTGTTCATGCTCCTGGCCTTCCTGGTGGCCATCACCGTGCTCATCGCGGTGCACGAGTTCGGGCATTTCTGGGTGGCCCGCCGCCTGGGGGTCAAGGTGCTGCGTTACTCCATCGGTTTCGGCCGCGCCCTGTGGCGGCGTGCCGGGGCCGACGGCACGGAGTACGTCATCGCCGCCATTCCCCTGGGCGGTTACGTCAAGATGCTGGACGAGCGGGAAGGACCGGTGCCCGAGGCGGAACGGCACCGGGCCTTCAACCGCCAGCCGCTGGCCACCCGCGCGGCGGTGGTCCTGGCCGGGCCGGCATTCAACTTCCTGTTCGCCATGGTGGCCTACTGGCTGTGGTTCATCCTGGGCGTGACCGGCGTGAAGCCGGTGGTGGGCGAGGTGGTCCCGGGTTCGCCGGCGGCGGTGCTGGAGCCGGGCAGCGAGATCGTGGCGGTCGGCGGCGAGCCCACGCCCATCTGGCCGGCGGTCATCCAGGCCGTACTGCCGGCGGTGGTGGACGGGCGCGCGGTGACGCTCACGGTCCGGGACGAGCAGGGCGACCGGCGGGAGGTGGTGCTCGATCTCACGGCGGTGGATCCCGACGCCGCCACCGGCAACCTGTTCAAGGCCCTGGGCCTGACCCCGTGGCGGCCCGAGGGCCCGCCGCGGGTGGTCCAGGTGGTGCCCGGTTCACCCGCGGAGCGGGCCGGGTTCCGGGCAGGCGACCGGATCCTGTCCATCGACGGCACCGCCCTCCGCGGGCCGGAGGACCTGGTGGACTACGTGCGCGGTCACGGCGACGCGGATCTGGCGGTCACGGTACAGCGCGACGGCGAGACCCTGACCATCGCCGTGCGGCCCGAAATGCGGCAGACGCCGGACGGGGTGGTGCCGCGCATCGGGCTGGCCACCGCCCCCGGCGCCGAGATCCCGGACCACATGCTGGCCACCTACCGTTATTCGCTCTGGGCGGGGGCGGGCAAGGCCCTGACCCAGACCTGGGACAACAGCGTGTTCGTCCTCAAGGTGCTGGGCAAGATCATCACCGGCACCGTGTCGGCCCGCAATCTCAGCGGGCCCATCAGCATCGCCCAGTATGCCGGGCAATCGGCCAGCGCGGGCCTGGCCTGGTACCTGAACTTTCTCGCCATCGTCAGCATCAGCCTGGGTGTCATCAACCTGCTGCCCATTCCGGTGCTCGACGGCGGCCACCTGCTCTACTATGCCATCGAGCTGGTGCGGGGGCGGCCGGTGTCCGAGGCCTTCGAAGCCGTCGCCCAGCGCGTCGGCATTCTCATCATCGCCCTGCTCATGGGGCTGGCGTTCTACAACGATATTGCACGGTTGCTTGGTTGATGTCGGTCGTTCACCGTTACCTGGCCCCCGCTCTGCTGGCGCTGTCGGTGTTCCTCGCCCCCCTGCGCACGTGGGCCTTCGAGCCCTTCGTGGTCAAGGACATCCGCCTGGAAGGCCTGCAGCGCATCGAGGTGGGCACCGTGTTCACCTACCTGCCGATCAAGGTGGGTGATCGCCTCGACGAGAAGCTCAGTGCCCAGGCCATCCGGGCACTTTACAAAACGGGCTTTTTCAAGGATATCCGTCTGGAGCGCGAGGGAGACGTGCTGGTGATCTCGGTGCGCGAGCGCCCGGCCATCGCCTCGGTATCGTTCAGCGGTAACGACGAAATTTCCAGTGACCAGTTGGGCGATGCGCTGAAGCAGATCGGGCTGGCCGAGGGCCGCATCCTGGACCGCTCATTGCTGGACAAGGTCCAGCGGGAACTGCAACGGCAGTACTACAGCCTGGGCAAGTACGCGGTGCGCATCGACACGGAGGTCAAGCCCCTGGTCCGCAACCGGGTGGCAGTGGAGATCCGTATCGCCGAGGGCGAAACGGCGGAGA
>JALSIK010000005.1 GCA_026990045.1 Chromatiales bacterium
GATCGCATCGCGGTGGCCGAGGTCATCTCCGCGGTGGACGAGAAGGTGGACGCCACCCGCTGCGGCGGCCTGGCCAACTGCCAGGGCGACCAGCAGTGCCTGACCCACGAGCTGTGGACGGACCTCAGCGAGCAGATTTATAACTTCCTGAACAGCATCAGCCTGGGCCAGCTGGTGGCCCGCAGGGAGGTTCAGGAGGTGGCGCGCCGGCAGGACGGCCAGCCCGTGGGTGCGGGCACCGGGCCGGTGGACGTGCCGGTGCCCAGCAAGGAGGCGGTGTGAGCGGGGCGGCCGCGGGGCCGTCCCGGGGTTCCATGCGAGTGTCCGGCGCAGGGCGCCGTTGCGGAGGCTGAAGCGGAATGAAGACGCCCATCTATCTCGATTACGCGGCCACCACCCCGGTGGATCCCCGGGTGGCGGAGGCCATGTGCGCCTGCCTGACCCTGGACGGCACCTTCGGCAACCCGGCCTCGCGCTCCCACGCCTTCGGCTGGCGGGCCGAGGAGGCGGTGGAGCAGGCCCGGGCCCATGTCGCGGAGCTGGTGGGGGCCGACCCCAGGGAGATCATCTGGACCTCCGGGGCCACCGAGTCCGACAACCTGGCGCTGAAGGGCGCGGCCCACTTCTACAAGAAGAAGGGCCGGCACATCGTGACCTGCAAGACCGAGCACAAGGCGGTGCTGGATTCCTGCCGCCAGCTGGAGCGCGAGGGCTACGAGGTCACCTACCTCGATCCCGAGCCCGACGGGCTCATCGACCTGGACAAGCTGCGCGCGGCCCTGCGCGAGGACACCATCCTGGTGTCCATCATGCACGTCAACAACGAGATCGGCGTGATCCAGGACATCGGCGCCATCGGCGAGATCACCCGCGAGCGCGGCATCGTCTTCCACGTGGATGCCGCCCAGAGCGCGGGCAAGGTGCCCATCGATCTGCGGGGCGAGCACGCCAAGGTGGACCTCATGTCCTTTTCCGCGCACAAGGTCTACGGGCCCAAGGGCATTGGGGCCCTGTTCGTGCGGCGCAAGCCGCGGGTGCGCATCGAGGCCCAGATGCACGGCGGCGGCCACGAGCGGGGCCTGCGTTCCGGCACCCTGCCGGTGCACCAGATCGTGGGCATGGGCGAGGCCTTCCGCATCGCGCGCGAGGAGATGGCGGCGGAGAACGAGCGCATCCGCATGCTGCGTGACCGCCTCCTGGAGGGGCTCCGGGACATCGAGGAGATCTACATCAACGGCGACCTGGAGCGGCGGGTGCCGCACAACCTCAACATCAGCTTCAACTTCGTCGAGGGCGAGTCGCTGATCATGGCGCTCAAGGACCTGGCGGTGTCGTCGGGGTCGGCCTGTACCTCGGCCAGCCTCGAGCCCTCCTACGTGCTGCGGGCCCTGGGCCGCAGCGACGAGCTGGCCCACAGTTCCATCCGTTTCACCCTGGGCCGGTTCACCACCGAGGAAGAGATCGACTACGCGATCGGGAAGATCCGGGAGAACATCGGCAAGCTGCGCGAGCTGTCGCCGTTGTGGGAGATGTACAAGGAAGGCATCGATTTAGACAGTATCAAATGGGCGGCGCACTGAGCGCGGCAAAACCTGTATAATATTCGGCACACCGGAGGTAAGCAGTCATGGCGTACAGTGACAAGGTCATCGATCACTACGAGAATCCGCGCAACGTCGGTACGCTGGACAAGGAGGCGCCGGACGTGGGCACCGGGATGGTGGGGGCGCCCGCCTGCGGCGACGTCATGCGCCTCCAGATCAAGGTCAACGAGCAGGGCATCATCGAGGATGCCAAGTTCAAGACCTACGGCTGCGGCTCGGCCATCGCCTCGTCCTCCCTGCTCACCGAGTGGGTCAAGGGCAAGACGCTGGAGGAGGCGCGCCAGATCAAGAACACCCAGATCGCCGAGGAGCTGGAGCTGCCGCCGGTGAAGATCCACTGCTCGGTGCTGGCCGAGGACGCCATCAAGGCGGCCATCGAGGACTACCAGAAGAAGCAGCAGGCGGTGGCCGGCGAGCAGGCCAAGACGGCCTGAGGTGGGGTATCCGCTCACGATGGCGATCACGCTGACGGAAACCGCCGCCGCCCGGGTCAAGGAGTTCCTGGCCAGCCGGGGCAAGGGCATCGGCCTGCGCCTGGGGGTGCGCACCACCGGCTGCTCCGGCATGGCCTACGTGCTGGAGTTCGCCGACGAGGTGGCGCCCGAGGACCAGGTGTTCGAGTCCAACGGGGTCAAGGTGATCGTGGATCCCAAGAGCCTGCTCTACCTCGACGGGACCGAGCTGGACTACGGCAAGGAAGGTCTCAACGAAGGGTTCAAGTTCAACAACCCCAACGTCAAGGACACCTGCGGCTGCGGCGAGAGCTTCTCGGTCTGAGCGTGCGGCCCGCGTGGCTTGATTGAATGGGCGACGCCCGCAACTACTTCGAGCTGTTCGGGCTGCCGGTCCGCTTCGAACTGGACACCGCCGAACTCCAGCACCGTTACCGCGCGCTGCAGCGGGCGGCGCACCCGGACCGCCACGCCGGCGCTTCCGACCGCGAGCGCCGGCTGGCCATGGAGCAGGCCGCCCTCATCAACGCGGCCTACCAGACGCTGAAGTCGCCCCTGGCGCGCGCCCGCTACCTGCTGGAGCTGGAAGGCGTGCGTTTCGACGACGAGCGCGACACGCACCTGGATCCGGCTTTCCTCGTGGAACAGATGGAACTGCGCGAGGCCCTGGCCGCGGCCCGGGAGGCGGCGGACCCGCTGGCCGAGGTCCTGCGCCTGGGCGGGGACATTGAACGGCGCCGCCGCGCCCTCATCGAAGAACTGGGCCGCCTGCTCGCCGCCGGCGACCGTGACGCCGCCCGCGGCATGGTGCACAAGCTCCAGTTCCTGGAGCGCCTGCGCGAGGAGGCGGAGCAACTGGAAGAGGAACTTTCTTTATAACCATGGCCCTGCTGCAGATCAGCGAACCCGGCAAGTCCACCGCGCCCCACCGGCGCCGGCTGGCGGCCGGCATCGATCTGGGCACCACCAACTCGCTGGTGGCCAGCGTGCGCAGCGGCAAGGCCGAGACCCTGCCCGATGCCGGCGGGTGCCACCTGCTGCCCTCGGTGGTGCGCTACCGGGCCGATGGCCCGCCCGAGGTGGGCGAGGCCGCGCTGGCCGCCGCGGCGGATGATCCGGTCAACACCATCGTGTCGGTCAAGCGCTTCATGGGCCGCGGCCTGGACGACATCCGGGCCCGGGACGGCGACCGCCTCCACTATGCCTTCGAGGAGGGCGAGGGCGGCGTGCCCCGCATCCGCACCGACGCCGGGCTGGTGAGCCCGGTGGAGGTCTCGGCCGAGATCCTGCGCGTGCTGCGGGAGCGGGCCGAGGCCACCCTGGGTGGCGAGCTGGAGGGGGTGGTGATCACGGTGCCGGCCTACTTCGACGACGCCCAGCGCCAGGCCACCAAGGATGCCGCGCGCCTGGCCGGGCTCAAGGTCCTGCGCCTGCTCAACGAGCCCACGGCGGCGGCGGTGGCCTACGGCCTGGACCGGCGGGCCGAGGGCGTGGTGGCCATCTTCGATTTCGGCGGCGGCACCTTCGACATCTCCCTGTTGCGCCTCAACCAGGGCGTGTTCGAGGTCATGGCCACCGCCGGCGACACCGCCCTGGGCGGGGACGACATCGATCGCCTGCTGGCGGACTGGATCCGCGACCGCGCCGGGCTGGACGCCGGCACCGCCCACCGCCGGCACCGCGAGCTCATGCACGCGGCACGCGCGGCCAAGGAGGCGCTCACCGGCGCCGACGAGGCGCAGGTGGAAGTGGACGGCTGGCGGGGCCGCATCACGCGGGAGGAGTTCGAACGGCTCATCGCGCCGGTGGTCAGCCGCACCCTGGCCCCGTGCCGGCGGGTGCTGCGCGACGCCGGCCTCGACGCCGCCGACATCGACGAGGTGGTGATGGTGGGCGGCTCCACCCGCATCCCGCTGGTGCGGCGCAGGGTGGGCGAGTTCTTCGGCCGCGAGCCGCTGGTGGACATCGATCCGGACAAGGTGGTGGCGGTGGGCGCGGCCCTGCAGGCCGACGTGCTGGTGGGCAACCGCTCCGGCGACGACATGCTGCTGCTGGACGTGATTCCCCTGTCCCTGGGGCTGGAGACCATGGGCGGCCTGGTGGAGAAGATCATTCCCCGCAACACCACCATCCCGGTGGCGCGGGCCCAGGAGTTCACCACCTTCAAGGACGGCCAGACGGCCATGAGCATCCACGTGGTCCAGGGCGAGCGCGAGCTGGTGGACGACTGCCGTTCCCTGGCCCGCTTCACCCTGCGCGGCATCCCGCCCATGGTGGCCGGCGCCGCCCGCATCCGGGTCACCTTCCAGGTGGACGCCGACGGCCTGCTGTCGGTCACCGCGCGGGAGGAGACCACGGGGGTCGAGGCCGGGGTCGAGGTCAAGCCGTCCTACGGCCTGAGCGACGCCGAGATCGAGCGCATGCTGCGCGACTCCCTGGAGCACGCCCAGGAGGACGTGGCGGCGCGCGCCCTGCGCGAGCAGCAGGTGGAGGGCCGGCGCATGCTGGAGGCCCTGGACGCGGCCCTGGCGGCGGACGGCGAGCGCCTGCTCTCGGCCGAGGAGCGCCGGCTCATCGACGAGGCGGCGCGGGTGCTGCGCGAGACCCTGGAGGGGGACGACCACCGCGCCATCAAGCGGGCCATCGAGGCCCTGGATGCCGCCAGCGCGGACTTCGCCGCCCGGCGCATGGACACCAGCATCCGCCGGGCCCTGGCCGGTCACCGGCTGGAGGAGTTCAGTTGAGCGGGGGCGACGGACAGGACAGCGAGGACATGACCAAGATCATCTTTCTGCCGCACGAGGAGATCTGCCCGGAGGGGGCGGTGGTGGACGTGGAGCCCGGCACCACCATCTGCGACGCGGCCCTGGCCAACGGCATCGAGATCGAGCACGCGTGCGAGAAGTCCTGCGCCTGCACCACCTGCCACGTGTACGTGCGCGAGGGCTACGACTCCCTCAACGAGCCGGACGAGACCGAGGAGGACCTGCTGGACAAGGCCTGGGGCCTGGAGCCGGACTCGCGCCTGAGCTGCCAGGCGGTGGTGGGCGAGGAGGACCTGGTGGTGGAGATCCCCAAGTACACCATCAACATGGTTTCCGAAAATCACTGAGGGTGCAGACCATGGGGCTCAAGTGGACCGACATCCAGGACATCGCCGTGGCGCTGGAGGAACGCCACCCCGACGTGGACCCGCAGTACGTGCGCTTCACCGACCTGCACCGCTGGGTCTGCGAGCTGGAGGAGTTCGACGACGATCCCGGGCGCTCGGGCGAGAAGATCCTGGAGGCCATCCAGATGGCCTGGATCGACGAGCACGGCTGACCGCGGTTCGAACGCGGCCGTCCCGGCCTTGCGCGGCATGCCGGTTGCGGCGCCGGCGCGACCGCCGCGCGTTGCCAGGCCCGCCCCGCCGGGACTAAAATTCCGGCCCGGAACCGGGCCTGCGCCCGCCCCCGCGGCACGGGCCTGTGGTAAGGTGGCCCCCGGAGCTGCAGCGATATGGCCGTGGAACGTACCCTGTCCATCATCAAGCCCGACGGCGTCGGGCGCAATCTCATCGGCGAGATCTACCGCCGCTTCGAGCAGGCGGGCCTGCGCATCGTGGCCGCGCGCATGGTCCATCTCACCCGCGAGCAGGCGGCACGCTTCTACGCCGTGCACCGCGAGCGGCCCTTCTTCAACGACCTGGTGGCCTTCATGACCTCGGGCCCGGTGATGGTCCAGGTGCTGGAGGGCGAGAACGCCATCGCCCGCAACCGCGAGCTCATGGGGGCCACCAATCCCAAGGAGGCCGCGCCCGGCACCATCCGCGCCGATTTCGCCGACACCGTGGACGAGAACGTGGTCCACGGCTCCGACGGCGCCGACACCGCGCGGGCCGAGATCGCCTTCTTCTTCAGCGAGCTGGAGATCCATCCGCGCATCCGCTAGGTGCGCCGCCGCCATGGCCATTCCCCTGCCCAGGACGGAGCAACCGGTCAACCTGCTGGGGCTGACCCGCGGCCGGCTGGCGGAGTGGCTGGGGGCGCAGGGGGAGAAGCCCTTCCGCGCCACCCAGCTCGTCAAGTGGATCCACCAGTTCGGCCTCGACGACTTCGAGCGCATGACCAACCTGCCGCTGGTCCTGCGCCGGCGGCTGGCGGCGGAGGCGGTGATCGCCGCCCCGGAGATCGCCTCGGCGCAGCGCTCGGCCGACGGCACCGTCAAGTGGCTCATGCGCCTGGCCGACGGCAACTGCGTGGAGACGGTGTTCATCCCCGAGGCCGGGCGCAACACCCTGTGCATCTCGTCGCAGGTGGGCTGCGCGCTGGACTGCACCTTCTGCGCCACCGCCCGCCAGGGCTTCAACCGCAATCTCACCGCGGCCGAGATCGTGGGCCAGGTGTGGCGGGCCAACCAGGCCCTGGGCGCGGTGCACCGCGACGACCGTCTCATCACCAACGTGGTGTTCATGGGCATGGGCGAGCCGCTGGCCAACTTCGACAACGTGGTGGCGGCGCTGGAACTGCTGGTGGACGACAACGCCTACGGCCTGTCCAAGCGCCGGGTCACGGTGAGCACCTCGGGCCTGGTGCCGGCCCTGGATCGCCTGCGCGGGGCCGCCGACGTGGCCCTGGCGGTGTCGCTGCACGCGCCCGACGATGCCCTGCGCGACGAGCTGGTGCCCATCAACCGCAAGTATCCCATCGCCGAGCTGCTGGCCGCCTGCCGCCGCTACGTGGACGCCCGGCATCACAAGGCCCGCATCACCTTCGAGTACGTCATGCTGGACGGCGTCAACGACTCGCCGCGGCAGGCACGGGCCCTGGCACGGCTCCTGGCCCCGCTGCCGGCCAAGGTCAACCTCATCCCCTTCAACCCCTTTCCGGGCACCGGTTACCGGTGTTCGCCGCCAGCGGCCATCGATCGTTTCCGCGACGTGCTCCAGCGGCACGGCCTGGTGACCGTGACCCGCCGCACCCGCGGCGACGACATCGCCGCCGCCTGCGGCCAGCTCGCCGGCCGGGTGCACGACCGCCGGCGCCGCCGGGAGGTGCGGTCGTGAGGCGCCGGT
>JALSIK010000006.1 GCA_026990045.1 Chromatiales bacterium
CCTCGGCCAGGGCCGCGGCCAGGGCGCGGCCGGTGGCGCCGGCGGCCGCCGGCCCCGTGAGGTGGATGGCGGCGAAGGCGGGCGGCAGGTCCACCGCCCCGCGCAGGTGGAACCCGCAGCCGGCCGCGAGCACCGCCAGCACCAGGCCCGGCACCAGCAGCCGCGCCGGGCGCCCGGCCATGCCTGGCGGGCGGTCGAGAAACAGCCGGCCTGGGCGGGGCCGGGATGCCCCGCCTGCAAATCGAGTGCGCCAGCACTTGATTCGGCGTCGCCCAACCCGGGCCTGCGCCGGGTTCGGCGCGCTGGAAAAGGCCTGGACGACCTTTTTCAACATCCCGTCAGTGCACCACGATGTTGACCAGGCGGCCGGGGACCACGATGACCTTGGACACCCCGCGCCCCTCGACGAAGCGCTGCACGTTGGGCTCGTGCAGGGCGGCGGCCTCCACCTCGTCGCGGCCGGCGTCGGCCGGCACCGTGATGCGCCCGCGCAGCTTGCCGTTGACCTGCACCACCAGCTCGATCTCGTCGCGCACCAGGGCCGCCGGGTCGGCCTCGGGCCAGGCCTCGTCCACCACCGCCCGCTCCGCGTGGCCCAGCTCGCGCCACAGCACGTGGGTGATGTGGGGCACGATGGGGGCCAGCAACAGGACCGCGGTCTCCAGCGCCTCCTGCACCACCGCCCGGCCCTGGGGGCTGGTATCGTCGAAGCGGTTGAGCTCGTTGAGCAGTTCCATCACCGCGGCGATGGCGGTGTTGAAGGTGTAGCGGCGGCCGATGTCCTCGGAGCACTTGACGATGGTCTCGTGGGTGCGCCGGCGCAGGGCCTTCTGCCGGTCGTCCAGGGCCGCGGGCTCCAGCGCCGGGGCCGGCCCGCCCCGCACGTGGTCGTGCACCCGCCGCCACAGCCGCCGCAGGAAGCGGAATGCCCCCTCCACCCCGGCATCGGACCACTCCAGCGCCTGCTCCGGCGGGGCCGCGAACATGATGAACAGGCGCGCGGTGTCGGCGCCGTACTTCTGCATCAGGGCCTCGGGGTCCACGGTGTTGCCCTTGGACTTGGACATCTTGGCCCCGTCCTTGAGCACCATGCCCTGGGTCAGCAGGTTGGTGAAGGGCTCGTCGATGTCCACCAGGCCCAGGTCGCGCATGAGCCGGGTGAAGAAGCGCGCGTAGAGCAGGTGCAGGATGGCATGCTCGATGCCGCCGATGTACTGGTCCACCGGCAGCCAGTGGCCGGCCCGCTCGTCCACCATGGCCGTCCGGTTGTCGGCGCAGCAGTAGCGCACGAAGTACCACGACGACTCCATGAAGGTGTCGAAGGTGTCGGTCTCGCGCCGGGCGGGGCGCCCGCAGCGGGGACAGTCCACCTTATAGAAGGAAGGCATGCGCGCCAGCGGCGAGCCGGCCCCGTCCAGGTCCACGTCCTCGGGCAGGCGCACCGGCAGGTCCTCGTCGGGCACCGGCACCTCGCCGCAGTGTTCGCAGTGGATGATGGGGATGGGCGCGCCCCAGTAGCGCTGGCGCGAGATGCCCCAGTCGCGCAACCGGTAGTTGACCCGGCGCCGCCCGCGGCCGCGCGCCTCCAGCCAGGCCGCGATTCGCTCGAAGGCCTCCTCGGAGCTCAGGCCGGTGAACCCGCCCGAGTCCACCAGCACGCCGCGGTCGGTGAAGGCGCCCTGTTTCAGGTCCACCTCGCCGCCGCCGGCGGGGGCGATGACCTGGCGCACGGGCAGGCCGTAGCGGCGGGCGAACTCCCAGTCGCGCTGGTCGTGGGCCGGCACCGCCATCACCGCGCCCTCGCCGTAGGCCATGAGCACGAAGTTGGCCACGAACACCGGCACCCGGTCGCCGGTGACCGGGTGCACCGCCTTGAAGCCGGTGTCCATGCCTCTCTTCTCCATGGTCTCCAGCTCCGCCTCGGCGGTGCCGCCGCGGGCGCAGGCCTCGACGAAGGCGGCGACGTTGGGATGGATCTCCGCCGCGGCGCGGGCCAGCGGGTGTTCCGGGGCCACCGCCACGTAGGTCACCCCCATGAGGGTGTCGGGGCGCGTGGTGAAGACCTTGAGCGGGCCGCCGCCCTCCACCTCGAACACGATCTCCACCCCCTCGGAGCGGCCGATCCAGTTGCGCTGCATGGTGCGCACCGCCTCGGGCCAGCCGGCGAGCCGGTCCAGGCCGGCCAGCAGCTCGTCGGCGTAGGCCGTGATCTTCATGAACCACTGGGGGATGTCGCGCCGCTCCACCGGCGTGTCGCAGCGCCAGCAGCGGCCGTCGATGACCTGCTCGTTGGCGAGCACGGTCTGGTCGTGCGGGCACCAGTTGACCGGCGCGGTCTTGCGGTACACCAGGCCGCGCTCGTAGAGACGCGTGAACAGCCACTGCTCCCAGCGGTAGTACTCGGGATCGCAGGTGGCCAGCTCGCGGCTCCAGTCGTAGCCGAAGCCCAGGCGCCGGAGCTGATCGCGCATGTAGGCGATGTTGTCGCGGGTCCACCGGGCCGGCGGCACCTTGTGCTGGAGGGCGGCGTTCTCCGCCGGCAGGCCGAAGGCGTCCCAGCCCATGGGCTGGAGCACGTTGCGGCCGCGCATGCGCTGGTAGCGGGCGATGACGTCGCCGATGGTGTAGTTGCGCACGTGGCCCATGTGCAGGCGGCCGCTGGGGTAGGGGAACATGGACAGGCAGTAGTACTTCTCCCGCGCCGGGTCCTCCACCGCGCGGAAGGTCCGGTGCTCGTCCCACCAGGCCTGGGCCTCGCGCTCGACTTCCTCGGGATGGTACTGCTCCTTCATGCCGCCGGACTCCGTCACCTGATGTGCCGCCTGTGCAAAGGCGCACAGGATAACGCAGCGCCGCCGCCGCTCACAATAAACGCCGCCGGGCGGCGGCCGCCCCCACCATGAGCAGCGCCAGCGCCAGCACCGGCGCGTTGCCCGTGCGCACGTAGGGCGTGGCCCCGCGGTGCGGGCGCACCTCGCCGCGCAGCACGTGGGCGGCGAACTGGGGGCTGCGCGCCAGGACCCGGCCGCGGGCGTCGGTGATGGCCGAGATCCCGTTGGTGGTCACCCGCAGCAGCGGGCGCGCCGTCTCCAGCGCGCGCATGCGCGAGATCTGGAGATGCTGGTGCGGCGCCAGGGAGTCCCCGTACCAGGCGTTGTTGCTGCCGTTGACCAGCAGCGCCGCCCGCGGCAGCCAGCGGATGAGTTCCTCGCCGAAGGCGTCCTCGTAGCAGATGGACACCGCCACCGGGTGCCCGCGCAGGGTGAGAGGGGCCTGGTCCGCCGGCCCCGGCGAGAACCCGGACATGGGCAGGTCGAAGAAGCCGATGAGCCCGCGCAGCCAGCGCTCCAGGGGCACGTACTCGCCGAAGGGCACCAGGTGGGTCTTGTGGTAGAAGTGCACGCCGCCGTCGAAGTGGGCGAAGCTGCTGTGATAGCGCCCGTCGGGCTCGCGCACCGGCAGCCCCACCAGCAGCTCGGTGCCGTGGGCCCGGGCCTCGGCCGCCAGCGGGGCGAAGAAGGGCTCGGCCAGGCGGTGGTAGAACACGGTCACCGAGTTCTCGGGCCAGATCACCACGTCGGCGTCCCAGTGCTCGCGGGTGAGCGCGGCGTAGGTGCGCAGGCGCCGCTCCACCGAGCCCGGCTGCCACTTGGTGATCTGGGGCACGTTGCCCTGCACCAGGGCCACGCGGATGGGGTCCCCCGCCGGTTCGCTCCAGGCCATGCGCCCCAGCAGCCCCGCCCCCAGCCACAGCGCCGCGAGGGCCGCGAGCCCCGCGGCCCGGAGCCGGGGCCGGCCCCGCGCCGCCAGCACCGCCAGGACCAGCCCGGCGCTGACGGCCACGGCCAGGGAGACGCCGTAGACCCCGGCCACCGGCGCCAGCCCGGCCAGGGGCGAGTCGGTCTGGCTGTAGCCCAGGTGCAGCCAGGGGAAGCCGGTGAGAAACCGCCCGCGGCTCCATTCCGCCAGCACCCACAGCGCCGGCCAGGCCAGGACCAGCACCGCCGGGCGGCGGGCGTCTCCCGCCAGCCGGGCCGAGAGCCAGCCCTGCGCGGCGGGAAACAGGGCCAGGAAGGCGATGAACAGGAAGGTGAGCACCGCGGCCAGGGGCGCCGGGGTGTGGCCGTAGACGTGGATGGCGACGAACACCCACGACACCCCCACCCCGAACAGGCCCAGGCCGAACAGCCAGCCGCGCCACAGGGCCCGGCGCGGCGGCACGTCGAGCCAGGTGAGCCACAGCACCGCGGGCGCGGCCACGGCCAGGGGCCACAGGCCCAGGGGGGCGAAGGCCGCGGGCAGCAGGGCCCCGGCGGCCAGGGCCAGGGCGTCGCCCCGCCAGCCGGCGAGGCGGCCCTCAGCCACCGCCGGCGGCGTCCGCCGCGGCCGGGGCCCGGGCCAGGCGGGTGACCTGCATGAGATAGATGCGGCGGTTGTCCGCGCGCAGGATGCGGAACTCCAGCGGCCCCAGCACCACGGTCTCGCCGCGCCGGGGCAGGTGGCCGAAGGCCTTCATCACCAGCCCGCCGATGGTGTCGAACTCCTCGTCGGAGAAATCGGTGCCGAAGTGGTCGTTGAACTCCTCGATGGGCGTGAGCGCCTTGACCGTGCTCTGCTGCGGGGAGTGGTCGAGGATGTAGGTGTCGCCCTCGAAGTCGTGCTCGTCCTCGATCTCGCCCACGATCTGCTCCAGCACGTCCTCGATGGTGACCAGCCCGGCGATGCCGCCGTACTCGTCCACCACCATGGCCATGTGGTTGCGGCTGGCGCGGAACTCCTTGAGCAGGACGTTGAGGCGCTTGCTCTCGGGAATGAACACCGCCGGGCGCAGGATCTCGCGGATGCTGAACTCGCCCTGCTCCCCGTTGCGGGCGAACAGCGGCAGCAGGTCCTTGGCCAGCAGGATGCCGATGACCTCGTCGCGGTCCTCGCCGATGACGGGGAAGCGCGAATGGGCCGACTCGATGACGGTGCGCAGGATCGCCGCCGGCTCGGCGTCACGCTCCACCACCACCATCTGCGAGCGCGGGATCATGACGTCGCGCACCTGCATCTCGGAGACCTGGAGCACGCCCTCGATCATGGCCAGGGCATCGGCGTCCAGCAGGCCGCGGCGCTGGGCCTCGCGCAGCATCTGCACCAGTTCCTCGCGGTCGCGCGGTCCGCTGGCGAGCACCCGGGTCAGCCGCTGCAACCAGGAGGGTTCCTCGGGACCCCCGCGGGCGGTGCGGCCCGCGGGGGCGCTGGTAGGTTCCTCGTTCATGTCACTCCTGCACGGTGTAGGGATCGGGAAAACCCAGCCGGGCCAGGGCCGCGCGTTCCAGGGCCTCCATGGCCCCGGCCTCGGCCGCGGTCCGGTGATCGTGCCCCAGCAGGTGCAGCACCCCGTGCACCACCATGTGGGCCCAGTGGGCCGCCGGCGCCTTGCCCTGGTCGGCCGCCTCGCGCGCCACCACCGGGGCGCACACCACCAGGTCGCCCAGGAACGGCAGGTCCACCCCCGGCGGCGCGTCGAAGGGAAAGGACAGCACGTTGGTGGGGCCGCTGCGGCCGCGGTAGCGGGCGTTGAGCGCCGCCATCTCGTCGGCATCCACCACCCGCACCGAGAGCTCGGCCTCCGCCGGCGCCCGCGGCGCCGCCGCCAGCGCGGCCGCTGCGAAGCGGCGCAGATCCTCGGCCCCGGGCACCCCGGCCAGGCCCGGCGCCACCTGCAGATCCAGGTGCAGGCTCAATGCTCCGCATCCCGGTCCCCGGGGCGGTCGCGGGCAGCCTCCCAGGACTCGTAGGCGGTGACGATGCGCTGGACCAGCGGGTGGCGCACCACGTCCTTGGGCTTGAAGAAGGTGAAGCTGATGCCGTCCACGTCGCGCAGGATCTCGATGACCTGGCGCAGGCCCGACTGCTGGCCGCGCGGCAGGTCGATCTGGGTGACGTCGCCGGTGATCACCACGGTGGAGCCGAAACCGATGCGGGTGAGGAACATCTTCATCTGCTCGGCGGTGGTGTTCTGGGCCTCGTCGAGGATGATGAAGGCCTCGTTGAGGGTGCGCCCGCGCATGTAGGCCAGCGGCGCCACCTCGATGACGTTGCGCTCCATGAGCTTGGCCACCTGCTCGAAACCCATCATCTCGTACAGGGCGTCGTACAGGGGCCGCAGGTAGGGATCGATCTTCTGGGCCAGGTCGCCGGGCAGGAACCCCAGGCGCTCGCCCGCCTCCACCGCCGGCCGGGTCAGGACCAGGCGCCGCACCCGCTCCTCCTCCAGGGCCTGCACCGCGCAGGCCACGGCGAGGTAGGTCTTGCCGGTCCCGGCCGGGCCGATGCCGAAGTTGACGTCGTGGCTCAGGATGCTGGCCAGGTAGCGCTGCTGGTTGGGCCCGCGCCCGCGCACCTCGCCCTGGCGCGTGCGCACCACCACCTCGGGGGCCGGCCCGGCGGGTTCCTCCAGCAGGGCCTCGACGCCCGACTCCTGCAGGAACAGGTGGATGCGCTCCGGGCTCAGGCTCCCGCTCCGGGTCTCGTCGTAGAGGTCGCGCAGCACCCGGCCGGCGGCCTGCACCGAGCGCGAGTCGCCGATGACGCGGAAGGCGTTGCCGCGGTTGTTGATCTCCACTCCCAGCCGGCGCTCGATCTGGCGCAGGTTTTCGTCGAACTGCCCGCACAGGTTGGCCAGCCGGCGGTGGTCGACGGGCTCGAGGATGAAATCGGCGGAGAAGGGATGGGTACTCAAGTTCGGGGGCGGGACGCGGACTCAGCGGCCGGCGCGCGCGGCGCCCGCGTTCCGGCCCTCGGCCAGGACGCCGCGCAGGGAGTTGGGCAGTGCCTCGGTGATGACCACGTCCACGAATCGACCTGTCAGCGAAGCGGGTCCTTCAAAGTTTACCACACGATTGTTCTCGCTGCGCCCGGCGAGCTGGCACGGATCCCGCTTGGACGGCCCCTCCACCAGCACGCGCTGCACCGTGCCCACCATGCCCTCGGCGATGGTCCGGGCGCTCTGCGCCAGGCGCGACTGCAGCGCCGCCAGCCGGGCCTTCTTGACCTCCGGCGGCACGTCGTCGGGCAGCGCCGCCGCCGGCGTGCCCGGGCGC
>JALSIK010000007.1 GCA_026990045.1 Chromatiales bacterium
CGGCGCCCATGGGGCCGGACCCGGCGCCGCTCAGTCGAGGACCTGCTTGATGACGGCGCCGATCTCGTAACCGTCGCCGCGGCGCTGCTTGTCCACGCGCACGATCTTGACCATGGCGTGCAGCGGCGGGGTGACGGCGTTTTCGGGCGTGATGCGCACTTCCAGCATCTCGTCCACCGGCAGCTCGCGCGGGGCGATGAACATCATGCCGCGGCCGCTGAGGTTGCGGGCCTGGCCCCGCTCCTCGTCCTCCGCGGTGGCGAGCCGGTAGGTGAGCTCGCAGTCCACCGTGACCCGGAAGAAGTCGCGTTTCTCGTCGTAGTCACGCGGCATTGCCTGGCCTCCTCCAAGGGCGGTACCTGCCGATTGTACATGAAGCGGCCACGGCGCGCCTTTCACCGGCGGGGGCGATTGGCTAGACTGTGATGCCCATGGCAGGGGCCCGCGCCGATCTCTCCCAGCACACGCCCATGATGCAGCAGTACCTGCGCATCAAGGCGGAGTACCCGGACACCCTGCTGTTCTACCGCATGGGCGACTTCTACGAGCTGTTCTACGACGACGCCCGCCGCGCCGCCGAGCTCCTGGACCTGACCCTCACCGCCCGCGGCCAGTCGGCGGGCGAGCCCATCCCCATGGCCGGGGTGCCCTGCCACGCGGTGGAAACGTACCTGGCGCGGCTGCTGCGCCGGGGCGAATCGGTGGCCATCTGCGAGCAGCTGGGCGACCCGGCGGCCTCGCGCGGGCCGGTGGAGCGCAAGGTGGTGCGGGTGGTCACC
Source organism: Chromatiales bacterium (assembly GCA_026990045.1). Classification (GTDB taxonomy): domain Bacteria; phylum Pseudomonadota; class Gammaproteobacteria; order CAMYNG01; family CAMYNG01; genus JALUTW01. Next base: position 780 of record JALSIK010000007.1, read on the forward strand.
CCGGGCACCGTCACCGACGAGGCCCTGCTGGAGGAGCGGCGCGACAACCTGCTGGCGGCGGTGTGCCCCGGCGGCGGCCGCTTCGGGCTGGCGGTGCTGGATCTCGGCGCCGGCCGCCTGGTGCTGCAGGAGCCCGCCGGCACCGCCGCCCTGGAGGCGGAGCTGGGCCGCCTGCGCCCGGCCGAGCTGCTGCTGCCGGACCACCTGGACGGCAGCCAGCGGGCCTGGGCCGCGGACTGGCTGCAGCGCCCGCTGCCCGCCTGGCACTTCGAGCACGACACCGCCCTGCGCCGCATCTGCCAGCAGTACGGCGTCCAGGACCTGTCCGGCTTCGGCTGCGAGGGCCTGACCCTGGCGGTGGCCGCCGCCGGCGCCCTGCTCCACTACGTCCACGAGACCCAGCAGGGCGCCCCGCCCCACCTCCAGCCGCCGCGGGTGGAATGGCCGGACGACGCCATCGTCCTCGACGCCGCCAGCCGCCGCAACCTGGAGCTGGAGCACGGCCTGGCCGGCGACGACCGCCACACCCTGGCCGCGGTGCTGGACCGCACCGCCACCGCCATGGGCGGGCGCCTGCTGCGCCGCTGGCTGCACCGGCCGCTGCGCGACCGCGCCGTGCTCACCGCGCGCCAGGACGTGGTGGCGCTGCTCCTGGAAGACGAGCGCTTCGCCGCGCTGCACGAGACCCTGCGCGGCATCGGCGACGTGGAGCGCATCCTCGCCCGCGTCGGCCTGCGCTCGGCGCGACCACGCGATCTCGCCGTGCTGCGTGCCGCCCTGGGCACCCTGCCCGCCGTTCACCGCGCCCTGGCCGGCCTCGACCACCCGTTGCTGGCGCGCCTGCGCGAGGACCTGGGCGAGTTCCCCCGCCTGCACGAGCTGCTGGTGCGGGCCATCGTGGACAACCCGCCGGTGCTCATACGCGACGGCGGCGTCATCGCCCCCGGCTTCGACCCGGAGCTGGACGAGCTGCGCGCCCTGCGCGACAACGCCGGCGCCTTCCTGCGCGAGCTGGAGGCGCGCGAGCAAGCCGCCACCGGCATCCCCAACCTCAAGGTGGGCTACAACAAGGTCCACGGCTTTTATATAGAGGTCACCCGGGGGCAGACCGACAAGGTGCCGGACCGCTACCAGCGCCGCCAGACCCTCAAGGGCGCCGAGCGCTACATCACGCCGGAGCTCAAGGCCCACGAGGACAAGGTGCTGTCCAGCGCCGAGCGGGCGCTGGCACGGGAGAAGCACCTGTACCAGTCGCTGCTGGACACCCTCGCCGGCGAGCTGGCGCCGCTGCAGCGCTGCGCCGCCGCCGTGGCCGAGCTGGACGTGCTCAACACCCTGGCCGAGCGCGCCGCCACCCTGGGCTACCGCCGCCCGCGCCTGGTGGACGAGCCCGTGATCCGCATCCGCGGCGGGCGCCACCCGGTCATCGAGCAGGTCCAGGACGAGCCCTTCACCCCCAACGACGTGGCGCTGGACGGCGACCGCCGCATGCTCATCGTCACCGGGCCCAACATGGGCGGCAAGTCCACCTACATGCGCCAGACCGCGCTCATCGTGATCATGGCCGGCATGGGCGGCTTCGTGCCCGCCGAATCGGCGGAGCTGGGGCCGGTGGACCGCATCTTCACCCGCATCGGCGCCTCCGACGACCTGGCCTCGGGCCGTTCCACCTTCATGGTGGAGATGAGCGAGGCCGCCGCCATCCTCAACAACGCCACCCGCGACAGCCTGGTGCTGCTGGACGAGATCGGCCGCGGCACCAGCACCTACGACGGCCTGGCCCTGGCCTGGGCGGTGGCGGCGGACCTGGCGCAGCGGGTGGGCGCCTTCACCCTGTTCTCCACCCATTACTTCGAGCTCACCCGCCTGCCGGAGCAGTTCCCGTCCTGCGCCAACGTGCACCTGGACGCCACCGAGCACGACGGCCGGGTGGTGTTCCTGCACCGGGTCCGGCCCGGGGCCGCCAGCCGCAGCTACGGCCTGCACGTGGCCGCCCTGGCCGGGGTGCCGGCCCACGTCATCGCCGACGCGCGCCGGCGCCTCGCCCACCTGGAGCGCAACGGCGCCGCGGGCGACCCGCCTCCGCCCGAGACCCCCGCCCCGGCGGCGCCGCCCCACCCCGCCCTGGCCCTGCTGGCGGAGATCCGCCCGGACGAGATGACCCCGCGCCAGGCCCTGGACCTCCTCTACCGCCTCAAGGACCTGGCGGGCGGCGGCTGAGGCGCGCTCTGGTCCGCTCCCGGGCCGCCCTGTACACTACGCCCTGTTTCCGGGAGGGGCCCGCCGCGAGATCCAACGAGGCCAGTAGTTGTATTCAAGGAGCCGACCATGACCTACGTCGTCACCGAGAACTGCATCAAGTGCAAGTACACCGACTGCGTGGAAGTGTGCCCGGTGGACTGCTTCCACGAGGGCCCCAACTTCCTGGTCATCGATCCCGACGAGTGCATCGACTGCACCCTGTGCGAGCCCGAGTGCCCGGCGGAGGCCATCTTCGCCGAGGACGACGTGCCCGAGGGCCAGGAGCAGTTCATCGAGCTCAATGCCGAGCTGGCGCGCGAGTGGCCGGTGATCACGCAGAAGAAGGATCCCCTGCCCGACGCCGAGCAGTGGGACGGGGTCAAGGACAAGCTCAAGTACCTGGAGCGCTGAGGCCCCGGCGCCGGGGACGGCCGTGCCCGCCACCGTCTTCCGGGTCCCCCACCACGCCGACCCCCTGGCGGCCACTGCCGCCGCCCTGCTGGAGCGCCACGCGCGGGACCTGCCGGACCTGACCCGCGTCACCGTCCTCCTGCCCGAGGCCGCCGCGGTGCCGGAGCTGCGCCGGGCCCTGGCGGCGGCGGCCCGGGCGCGCGGCCTCGAGGCCCTGCTGGGCCCCTTCATCACCACCCTCTCCGGCTGGGCGCGGGAGGCCGCCGCCCGCCCCGGCCTGTGCCGGCCCCAGGCCCGCCTCCTGGTGCTGGCCGACGCCCTGCGCCGCCACCCGGCCCTGCTGGGCCAGGCCAGCCCCTGGGCCGTGGCCGCCGGCCTGCTGGAGCTGTTCGACCAGCTCACCCGCAACCTGGCCCGGCCCGACGAGTCCCTGGAAGATTTCACCCGCCGCCTGCGCGAGGCCTACGGCATGGACGAGGCCGGGGCCCCGGCGGGATTCGTGCGCGAGGCCCACGTGGTCCACACCCTGTGGCGGGCGTGGCACGAGGAGCTGGCCGGGGCCGGGCTGGCCGACCCGGTGCAGGCCTGGTGCGAGGCCCTGGCGCGGCTCGCCGCCACCACCGGCGGCGCGGTGTGGGCGGTGGGCCTCACCCGGCTGGCCGCCTCCGAGCGCGAGGCCCTGGGGACCCTGGCCGAGCGCGGCCTGCTCACCGTGGTGGTCACCGGCGCCGATGCCGCGACACCCCGGCACCCCGACGCCGCCGCGGCCGAGACCGCCCGCGCCCTGGCCCCGGACGCCGCCCGCCGCCCGCCGCCCGCCGACCCCGGTCCCCCGCCCCCGGTGAGCCAGGTGCTCGACGCCGTCTTCGCCGGTCCCGGGGAGCCCCTGGCGGCCCGGGCGGCGGCCGCCGCCGCGCGCTGGCCGGAGTCCCCCCTGGTCCCGGTGCTGTCCTGGTTCGGGGCCCGGGACCCCGAGGAGGAGGCCCGCGCGGTGGAGCTGCAGGTGCGCCGCTGGCTGCTGGACGGGGCCCGCCACGTGGCCGTGGTCACCGAGGACCGGCGCCTGGCCCGGCGGGTGCGGGCCCTGCTGGAGCGGGCCGGCATCAGCCTGGCCGACGCCGCCGGCTGGGCCCTGTCCACCACCGCCGCCGCGGCGGTGCTGGAACGGTGGCTGCAGTGCGTGGAAGAAGACTTCGCCTGGTTGCCGCTGCTGGACCTGCTCAAGTCGCCGTTTCTGCCCGGCGGCGGCCGCCCGGAACACGCCGACGCGGTGCGGCGGCTGGAGCGCGACATCGTCCACCGCGAGAACGTGGCCGCCGGGCTCGAGCGCTACCGGCGCACCATCGACGCCCGCCTGGAGCGGCTCCAGGCCCGCCACGGCTGGACCCCGGCCACCGCCGCCGTGCTCAAGGAGATCCTGGACCGGCTGGAGGAGGCGGCCCGGCCCCTGGCCGCCCTGCGCGGCGGGCGCCATCCGGCCCCCCGCTGGCTGGCCGCCCTGGACGCCTCGCTGGCCACCCTGGGCCTGGACGCGGGCCTCGCCGCCGACGCCGCCGGGTCCCGGGTGGCGGACATCCTGCGCCGGCTGGCCGCCGCCGCGCGCCAGTGGCCGCTGGCGCTGTCGTGGACCGACTTCCGCGGCTGGCTGGCCCAGGCCCTGGAAGGCGACACCTTCCGCCCCGCCGAGACCGGCAGCGGGGTGCGGCTGCTGACCCCGGCCCAGGCCGCCCTGCTGCGCTTCGACGCCGTGGCCATCGCCGGCGCCGACCGCGGCCACCTGCCGGTGCCGCCGGCGCCGGGACCGTTCTTCAACGACGCCGTGGCCCGCGCCCTGGGCCTGCCCACCCGCGGCCAGGACCTGGCCCGCCAGCTCCACCACTTCCGCGCCCTGCTGGAGGCCGCGCCACGGGTGCTCGTCACCGCCTGCGTGCGCGAGGACGGCGAGCCGGTGCCCCCCGGCCCGTGGGTGGAGCTGCTGCAGTCCTTCCACCGTCTCGCCTGGGGCACCGCCCTGGACAGCGACCTGGGGCCCCTGCTGCGCCGGCCGGGGCAGACCCTGGTGCAGCGCTGTCCCGATGCCACGCTGCCGGCGCCCCGGCCCCGCCCGCGCCCGGTGCTCACCGCGGTGGACCCGCCCCCGCGGCTGTCGGCCTCGGCCTACCAGACCCTGGTGGACTGCCCGTACCGGTTCTACGCCCAGCGCTGCCTGAACCTGGCCGCGCCCGAGGAGATCCAGCTCGCCCTGGCCAAGGCCGACTACGGCGGCCGCGTCCACACCTGCCTCCAGGCCCTGCACGAGGACGTGGACGGCCTGCCCGGGCCGTGGCCGGGGCCGTGGGACGCGGCCCACGCGCGCGACATCGAGGCCGTGCTGGAGCACATCTCCGAGGCCGTGTTCCGGCGCGACCTGGAGACCCACTTCGAGCACCTGGGCTGGTACCGGCGCTGGCTCCGGCTCATCCCCACCTGCGTGCAATGGGAGATCGAGCGCGCCGCCCAGGGCTGGCGGGTGGCCGCCTGCGAGCTGGCGCTGGAAACGGCGCTGGAGGGCGGGCCGGTCCTCACCGGCCGCCTGGACCGGGTGGACCGGCGCCGGGGTGCATCCGGCACCGAGTGCATGGTGCTGGACTACAAGACGGGGACCATCGCATCGGGCAAGGACGTGGCGGCCGGCGAGGCGGTGCAGCTCCCCTTCTACGCCCTGCTGCTGGCCGAGGCCGGCGCCGCCGCCTTCGTGGACGTGGACAAGCCGCCGGTGAAAACGAAAACCGTGGTCGCGGGCGAGGAGCTGGCCGCCCTGGCCGCGGCCCACCGCGAGCGCCTGCGGGCCCTGGCCGCGGCCCTGGGCGCGGGGGCGGCCCTGCCCGCCTGGGGCGACGCCGGCACCTGCAAGTACTGCGAGATGGACCGCCTGTGCCGGCGCACCCACTGGCTGCCCGACGGCGAGGAGGCCTGAGGTGGACGGCTTCTGCACCGGCAACGTCACCGTCCATGCCTCGGCCGGCACCGGCAAGACCTACCGCCTGGTGAGCCGGATCCTGCACCTGCTGCTGGCCGGCGCCGCGCCCGAGTCCATCCTCGCCGTCACCTTCACCCACAAGGCCGCGGCCGAGATGCACGCCCGCCTGCTGGAGCGGCTGCGGGCCCTGGCGGCCCTGGACGGCGACGCCCTGGACGGGGCCCTGGAGGAACTGGAACTGAAGCCCGATGCCGCCCTGCGGGCCCGGGCGAGGAATGCCTACGAGGAACTGCTGCGGGCCGAGCGCGGGGTCCACGCCACCACCTTCCACGCCTTCTGCCAGCAGGTGCTGCGCCGCTTCCCCCTGGAGGCGGACGTGCCGCCCGGCTTCGCCCTGGCCGAGCGCACCGGCGAGCTGGCGCGCGAGGCGTGGGAGGCGCTGTCCATGGAAGCCGCGGCCCGCCCCGGCGGCCCCGTGGCCCGGGCCCTGGACACCCTGTTCATCCACCTGGGCCTGCGCAACACCCGCCAGGCGCTGGATGCCTTCCTCGCCCGCCGCGCCGACTGGTGGGCCTGGACCCTGGGCCGCGAGGAGCCGGTGGAATGGGCCGCCGCCCGCCTGCGCGCGGCCCTGGAAGCCCCGCTGGCCGCCCCCG
>JALSIK010000008.1 GCA_026990045.1 Chromatiales bacterium
CGAGAACATCCTGCCGCGCATGCGGCGCCTGTTCAGCTATCTCTCCGAGCTGGCCGAGCATCTCAACTACGTGGATGCCCCGGTCTCCGTCTCCTATCCCATCAAGACCTACGACACCCTCCGCGATCTGCGCCAGCGGGACTACAAGGTCCGGGCCGACAGCATGGAGGGCATGAAGCGCATCGATTTCTCCTTCGAGTGCGCGGCGGACGGTCACGTCCAGTTCGAGGTGGAGAACAAGCTCTACATCGAGCGGCTGGAGGAGTACCTCACCAGCGCCCGCCTCAACTATGTCTGCAACAAGTTCAAGGACAGCCGCCACAACGTGACCTCGGCGCGATTCCGCATCGACAACCATGTCCCCGTGAGCCTGGTGTTCGAGGTGGACGTGGACAAGGGCATGATCCGGACCGAGATCCGCAACCACAGCGGACTGCACGTGGACCGGTTCACGGTGGACCCGGCGGACATCGACGACGATTTCCTGGAGGAACTGGGCAAGTTCATCCTGCGCCAGGAGTCGCGCCTGTTCCGGCTGGAGATCTCGGAGGAGGAGCGCCAGCGCATCCGTGAACGCCTGAAGAACGGCGGCAAGGCTCCGCCCGAGCGCAAGCGCGGGAAGTCGGGCAACGGCTTCAGCCTGGGCCTGCGCCGCAAGCGGCGCAAGGAGGCCGCGAAGGCCGAGGCGCCGCCGTCACCGGAGCCGCCAGCGCCGGAGCCGGCAGCGGCGGAATCGGCGTCCGGGGTGCCTCCGGCAGAGGCTTCATCGCCGCCGCCCAGGGCAGCTCCCGAACCGGTGGCCGCGCCCGTTGGCGAAACCTCGGCGGAAAAGTCGCAGGAGGCACCAGCCGCACCGGCCAGGGCCGAGTCCCCGCCGCCCGGGGCGAAACGGCCTCCGGAAGACGGGGACTCCGGGCGCGGCGCCCCGTCCAGTGGGGCGGCCGGCCCGCCGCCCGCGGACGTGCCGCCGGGGCCGCCCATGCCGGAGGTGCCTGCCGAACCCACCGCGTCACAGCTCATGGCCATGGCGGATCGGGACGACGATCTGGGCGGTTTCGAGCTGCAGTTCTCCACCATGCCGGCGGCGTACAAGCCCCTGGAGTCGGTGGCGGAGCTGGGCCGCGGAATCACCGAGCGCCTGCAGGAGCTGGAAAAGCTGCCCGGGCAGATGATGCGCGACGCCGCGCAGATGCTCGATGATCTGAACCATACCACGCTGGATGCGGAGGAGCGGCTGGCGCTGGCGAGGGCCGTGTTCGGGCGCGTGTATCCGGTCATCATGGAGTGCTATGCGAGCTGCGCCCGGGACGGTGCATTGCTCAAGGAGGGGGAGAAGGAGGCCATCCTCGAGGCCTCGGTGGAGGTGGCCGAGCAGGTGGCCACCGCCTACAAGCACGCCTTCAAGTCCGCCTACACTCCCGATGCCCGCCGCTTCGCGGCGGTGGCGTCCAGGCTGAGCCAGTGGGGTTTCCGGATCCTGGAGATGATCCGGCTCGAACAGCGCCTGCGGGCGCTCAAGTACCAGAAGCTCCCGCGCCCGGCGTGGCTGGATGCCAACCAGGTGTTCTTTTCCCTGTTGCGGCACGAGGCCATCGATGAAGCCTGGCCGCTGACCAGTCGTATCGGCCTGGTCCCGCCGGGGGAGGATGCCGGCGATGCCGGTGATCATCAGAGCAGCGTGCGCCGGGTGTATCTTTCGCTGCAGCTGTTCGGCGTGCTGGACGTGATCACCTGGCCGGCGTCCCTGTTCTATTTTCCCGATGCCTACCTGGACGAGCTGGAGGAGGGCCTGCGCATCGAGCAGGACAGCGGCGAGAAGCTGGAGCAGGGCTGCCTCATCACCTTCCTGCTCAATGACGGTCCGCCCCTGCACAAGCGCAACGATGCCATTCCCGCCCCGGCACTGCGCATCGACTTCTCGCGCCTGTTCCAGCGCATCGTGCGGGAGCACGAGGACCTGGCCAACATGATGTTCATCAACGCGGTGGACGAGGAGAAGCTTTCTCCCTCGCTGGCGGCGCTGGACGCGCAGGAGCGGATCCCGGTGCTGGAGATGATGCTGCTGGCCCTGCAGCGGCGCGAGCGCAAGCATGATCGCCACGCGGTGTTCGGAACCGAGAAGCTGTGGGTGCACTTCGGGTTCGCGGCCTGCTATACCAACCTGTCCGGGTTCGTGCATCCGGACGGAGACGACCGGGAGAAGTCGCTGCGCTACGTGGAGCTGATCCAGCAGAAGTCCATCGAGCTGGCCGAGCGTAACCCCCCGTTTACTGCCGTGCCCTGGAAGATCATCAACTTCAGTACCGGTGGCCTGCTGGTGGCCAACGATTCCCCCAAGTTCAATACGCCGCTGCGGGTGGGACAGCTCGTGGCCTTTCGCCCGGCGGACAACCCCGACCTGCCGCTCATGGGGTTCATCGGGCGCATCCAGCGGCCGGTGGAGCATCAGATCGAGATCAGCATCATCCGCCTGGCCAAGTACGCGGAAGCGGCGCTGGCACAGGACCAGCGGGAGGCACGGGGCGAGGACGGCAAGCCGGTGATCCTGGTGCAGGACTTCGACGGCCGCTGGCAGCTCGTCGTGCTGCACGATTACGGCTATACCACGGGTACGCCGCTCAAGCTGGTGCGCGGCAGCGGCGTGCGCATCCTCCTGCGCCTGGGCGACATCTGGATGACCAAGCGCGATTTCACCGTGTTCGAGGTGCGCTCGGCCAGTCTGTAGCCGGTACTTCACCTGCTCATTGCATATATTGCGTCTCCCCCTGGAGGAGAAGGGGCCAGGGCGACGAGGGCTGCGCGAGCAGGAAAAACCCGTGTTCCCATCCCTCACCCTGCCCCTCTCCCGGCGGGAGAGGGAACCGTCTGTTCGCGTGCTGCGGGGTGCTGGCACCGCGGCCGGCTTTTTCCATCCCCCTTCCCCGCATGACGGGGGAGAGTCGTAGGGTGCGTTCGCTTTGCGAACGCACCGGCAGGAAGGTGCGATGGCTTCGCTATCGTATCCTGCGCCAAGCAGGCCCTCACCCCGGCGCGCCGTCCGGGAACCGGGGCGATCATGGATTTCGTCCCGGGTGCCATCCGGCGGGCGCCTGCCATCGAGGCACGAAGGCACGATCCACCGTGAATTTTATGCGACTGTCGGGTTCAATCCGGGGAGACGCCGTACCGGGCGAGGAGCCGGCGCAGGCTCTCGGTCTGCGCGTGGACGAAGGCCCGGCGCACGGGGTTGGTCCGCGCGGCCCGGGCCCAGGCCCGGCCCGGGCTCAGGCCCGCCAGCTCGTACAGCGCCGGGGCCGGGTAGTAGAAGGCATCGACGAAGCGGCGGAACAACAGGCCCAGCAGCGGCCGCAGGAGCCGTCGGCGCCGGGCCGACGTTCCCGCCAGGTGCATGGACAGGGTGTCCAGGGCATGGGTGACGTGGCGGGCCTCGTCCATCATGTGCACCCGCACCACGTCCAGGATCGCCGGGCACAGGCCATGGCCATGGCGCTTGATGTAGCGGTTGAACCGGTCCGGGACTTCCTCGCCGATGAGTACCGCGGCCCAGAAGGGCAGGGAATCGAACGGGGTGGCGCGGGCCAGCAGGGCCAGCAGGCGCAGGCCCCCGCGGCGCAGGGGCGGGCGGGGCAGCCCGGCGCGCTGGATGAGATGGAGGAACATGAGGCTGTGGCCGGCCTCCTCGCGCAGCTCGTGCAGGTGGTAGATGAGCCGCGGCAGATTGTCCCGGCCGGCGCGCAGGGAGCGGGTCAGGCGCTCCATGAACAGGCCCTCCAGCCACAGGCCCATTTCCACGGTGTGCAGGAACTCGTAGTGTGACAGCGCCCGGCGCTGGGGCTCGGGCAGCGCGGCGAAGGTCTCCAGGCCGTGCAGGGACAGGGCCTCGGGCGGCAGCCACCAGTCGGCCAGCGACAGGCGGTCCCAGGCCACCCGGGCCAGCGGGTCGGCGTAGGGGCTGCTGTTGCGGGCGAGCTGCTCCCGCAGCGGGTCGCTGGAGGGTGGCGGATGGGACGGGGCCATGCCTGGATTCTAGGCCAGGGGCGGGGGGATTGCAGCGCCGGGGCCGTTTGCGCCCCCGGGCGGGTTGGTTTACCCTTGGCAGCCCTGCCGGGCGGGGCATCCCTCCCTGCAGGCACCGGAGAGGTGTCCGAGTGGTTGAAGGAGCACGCCTGGAAAGTGTGTATACGGTAACCCCGTATCGAGGGTTCGAATCCCTCCCTCTCCGCCATCCATGGGAAAAGGGGCCCTGTGGGGCCCCTTTTCCCATGGTATAGATGGGTGGATTCGAACCCTCGAAGTATAATGGGTTTGGGTTCGAGCCGAGCGCCGCGGAGCGGTGCGAGGCAACGCCGGAGCACCCTTGCGGGCATGGACGCAGCGACGGCGGCTCCAATGAATGTGCAGCGTCATGGTGACTTGCGCCGGTCCCCCCGCGACGACAAGCCGTGAACCCGGTCAGGCCCGGAAGGGAGCAGCCGTAGCGGTGGACTCGGGCGCCGGGGTGTGGCTGGCGTGAGTCGCCTCCCATTCCTTCCCGGGAGCCGGTAAAATGGTTCCGGGCCGGGTCATACATTCCTTTTGATTCAATGAGTTACCAGGTTCTCGCGCGCAAGTGGCGCCCGCGCAGCTTCGCCGCCATGGTGGGGCAGGAGCACGTGCTGCGGGCGCTGGTCAATGCGCTGGACAACGACCGCCTGCACCACGCCTACCTGTTCACCGGCACCCGCGGGGTGGGCAAGACCACCGTGGCCCGGATCCTGGCCAAGGCCCTCAACTGCGAGGCCGGGGTGGGATCCCAGCCCTGCGGCGAGTGCACCGCCTGCCGCGAGATCGACGAGGGGCGGTTCGTGGACCTCATCGAGGTGGACGCCGCCTCGCGCACCAAGGTGGAGGACACGCGCGAGCTGCTGGACAACGTGCAGTACGCCCCCACGCGGGGCCGTTACAAGGTGTACCTCATCGACGAGGTGCACATGCTCTCCAGTCACAGCTTCAACGCCCTGCTCAAGACGCTGGAGGAGCCCCCGCCCCACGTCAAGTTCCTGCTGGCCACCACCGACCCGCAGAAGCTGCCGGTGACCGTTCTTTCGCGGTGTCTCCAGTTCAACCTGCGCCGGCTCGACGCCGGGGCCATCCGCGATCACCTGGCGCACATCCTGGGCGAGGAGGGCATCGAGCACGAGCCCGCCGCCCTGGGGCTGCTGGCCCGGGCCGCCGACGGCAGCATGCGCGACGCCCTGAGCCTGCTGGACCAGGCCATCGCCTACGGCGGCGGCGCCGTGCGCGAGGCCGAGGTGCGGGCCATGCTGGGCACCATCGAGGACCGCCATGTGGAGGCTCTGCTCGGGGCCGTGGCCGCAGGCGATGCCCCGGCCCTGTTCCGGGCGGTGGAGGCCCTGGCCCGGGGCGCGCCCGACTTCGGCGGGGTGCTCGATGCGCTGCTGGGCACGCTGCACGCGGTGGCCGTGATCCAGCAGGTGCCGGAGGCCTGGGACGAGGGCATGGGTGAGCGGGAGATGCTGGAGGCGCTGGCCGCGGCCATGGCCCCCGAGGACGTGCAGCTCTACTACCAGATTGCACTGACCGGCCGGCGCGACCTGCCCCTGGCCCCGGATCCCCGCACCGGTTTCGAGATGACCCTGCTGCGCATGCTGGCCTTCCGGCCGGCGGACGCCGCCGCCAATGGTGCGGCGCCCGCCGCGGCATCGGGGAGTCGTGGCGCCCCGGCGTCTGCCCCGGCCGGATCGGCGACGCCGGCTGCCGTCCCGGCCGCGGAGGCGGCGCCACCGGCGGCGGACGGCGGGCCGGCGGCCGAGTGGCAGGCACTGGCCGCGGCGCTGCCGTTGCGCGGCGCGGTGCGCCAGCTGGCCATGCACTGCGTGCTGGTGGAGCGCGACGGGAGCCGCTGGCGCTTCCGGGTGGACGGCGGGGCCACCGCCCTCAACACGCCCGAGCGGGTGGCCCGGCTCGAGAAGGCCCTCGCCGCCCACGTGGGGTCCGAGGTGAAGGTGCAGATCGAGGCCGGGGACGGGGAGCCGGCAACGGAGGAATCGCCGGCGGCGCGGGCGGCGCGGGAGGCGGCCGAGCGCCAGGCCCGGGCGGAGGCGGCCATCGCCGAGGACGCCAACGTGCGCGTCCTGCTGGAGACCTTCGACGGGCAGGTGCGCCCGGGCAGCGTGCGTCCCCTGGACTGATGGCAACCCTGGAGGAGACATGAAAGGACCACTGGGACAACTCATGAAGCAGGCCCAGCAGATGCAGGCCAACATGCAGAAGGCGCAGGAGGAGCTGGCGACCATGGAGGTCACCGGCCAGGCCGGCGGCGGCCTGGTGAGCGTGGTCATGACCGGCCGCCACGACGTCAAGCGCGTGAGCATCGACGACAGCCTGCTGGGCGACGACAAGGACATGCTGGAGGACCTGGTGGCGGCGGCGGTCAACGACGCCGTGCGCCAGGTGGAGCGGGTCACCCAGGAGAAGTTCGCCGACCTGGGCGCGGGCCTGGGCCTGCCGCCCGGTTTCAAGCTGCCGTTCTAGCCCGTTCCGTGGCCGTCAGCCCGCTCATCGGCCAGCTCATGGAGGCCCTGCGCTGCCTGCCCGGGGTGGGACCCAGGTCGGCCCAGCGCATGGCCTACCACCTGCTGGAGCGCGACCGGGCCGGGGCCCGGCGCCTGGCGGAGGCCCTGCAGGCGGCGGCGGACCAGGTGGGCCATTGCGCCCGCTGCCGCACCCTCACCGAAAAGGAGCTGTGCGATCTCTGCGCCCACCCGGGCCGGGACGACACCCTCCTGTGCGTGGTGGAGACGCCGGCCGACGTGGAGGCGGTGGAGCAGGCCACGGGCTACCGCGGCCGTTACTTCGTGCTCATGGGGCACCTGTCGCCGCTGGACGGCATGGGCCCGGAGGAGATCGGGCTCGACCGGCTGGAGGTGCTGCTGGCCGAGGGCCGCG
>JALSIK010000009.1 GCA_026990045.1 Chromatiales bacterium
CTTGCCACTCGCCACTGCGAGAAGCGCCGGGCAGCTCCGCTGCCTAGCGCTTCGAGTACTGCGGCCGCTTGCGCGCCTTGTGCAGGCCCACCTTCTTGCGCTCCACCTCGCGGGCGTCGCGGGTGACGTAGCCCGCCTTGCGCAGGGGCCGGCGCAGGCTCTCGTCGTACTTGATGAGCGCCCGGGTGATGCCGTGGCGGATGGCGCCGGCCTGGCCGGTGCCGCCACCGCCGCTGACGAACACGCGGATGTCGAACTTGTCGTTCATGTCGGTGACGTCCAGCGGCTGGCGCACCACCATGCGCGCGGTCTCGCGGCCGAAGTATTCGTCCAGCGGACGCCGGTTGACGATGATGCGGCCGTTGCCCGGGGTCAGGTACACGCGGGCGGTGGAGCTCTTGCGGCGTCCGGTTGCGTAGTAGGTCTCGGTCTGTGGCATGACGGGTTCTGGCTGCTGGGTGCTGGGTCCTGGGTGCTGGGACACTCGCCGTATCCGGTTCAGATGTCCAGGGGCTTGGGCTGCTGGGCCGCGTGCTCGTGCTTGTCGCCGGCGTAGACCCGCAGCTTGCGGAACATGGCGCGGCCGAGCCGGTTCCTGGGCAGCATGCCGCGGACGGCGTTCTCGATGATGCGCTCGGGACGGGTCTGGCGCAGCTTGCCCAGGGTCACCGAGCGGATGCCGCCGGGATAGCCGGTGTGGCGGTAGTAGACCTTGTCGGTCTCCTTGCGGCCGGTCACCTTCACCTTGGCGGCGTTGATGACGATGATGTAGTCGCCGGTGTCCACGTGGGGCGTGTACACGGGCTTGTGCTTGCCGCGCAGGCGGCGGGCGATCTCGGCCGCCAGCCGGCCCAGGGTCTTGCCCGCGGCGTCCACCACGTACCAGTCGCGTTCCACGGTTTCCGGTTTGGCGCTGAACGTCTTCATCTCGCTGTCCGTTCGACCGGGCCGCCGGCGGCGGTCCCCCTTCAAAAAAGAGGCGGGATATTACCAACCCGCGGCGGCCGGCACAAGCTCCCGTTTCGCGGGCAAAAAAAAGCGCGGCAAAGGGGGCAGCCGCGCTAAAGTACCACCAAAGGAGGATGGAGGAGTAAAGACTGAATTGCGCTTACCAGTAATTCAGCGTGTTCTAATATAGTAAATTTCATGACGGGGATCAACCCCCCTGCCCCTTTCCCTTCGGGGTGGGCGGTTTATTTCATTAGTAAATATATGGGTTCTGGGTTCTGAGTTCTGGGGGCTGGGGGGATGAGCGCCGCCCGGTGCGTTCGCTGCGCGAACACACCCTACGCTTGGGGGCTGGAGGCCGGGAGACTCGGAGCCCGGGTCACCGGTAGGCTTCCCGGCGGTGCGCAATCCGTACCACCAGCACCAAGAGCTGGCGGTCTCTCACCTCATACACCACCCGGTACCGGCCGATCCGGATCCGGCGAAGGCCTGAATATTCGCCTTTCAGAACCGTGCCCGCGTAGGGCCTGGCGGCCAGGCGGTCTATGGCCGCAATGATGCGCCGGCGGTCGCCGGCCGTGATGCGCTTGAGTTCCTTGACGGCACTGGCCTTAATCTGAACCGAGAAGTTCACGCTTGACGACGTCCCAGTCGAGTTCCGGATCGGCAGGGTCCTGCAGCCGCGCCAGGGCCTCGGCCAGATCCTCGCAGTCGTCCAGGTAGTACTCGATGGCCTGGCGCACCACCTCGGCCCGGCTCCGCTTGAGCCGGCGGGCAGTCCGATCCAGGGCATCCACCAGTTCGTCCGGGATCCGTGCCGAAATCTGAGTCATGGGATTGATCCAATGTCATTGACATTACATGACATCATGTTAGATCCAAGAGGCCCCCAATGCAAGGAAAGCGCAAGCCCCTCAATCCATGAGCCGCCGCCGCACCAGGGCCACGGCCACGGGCAGGGCCACGGCCAGGTAGGCGACGATGACCGCCAGGTGGCCGGCCACCCCGGTGGCCAGGGGGCGGCCGGTCATGAGGGGGCGGACGATCTCCACGGCGTGGGCCAGGGGCAGCAGCCAGGCGGCGGTGCGGATGGCCGCCGGCATCTGGTCCAGGGGGAAGAACACGCCCGAGAGCAGGATCATGGGGGTGAGCACCAGGGTGAAGTAATAAAGGAAGAAATCGTAGGACCGGGCCAGGGCGGTCATGATGAGGGCCAGGGCGCCGAAGCACACCCCCAGCAGCCAGGCCACGGGCAGCACCCACAGGGCCTCGGGCCCCGCCACCACTCCCAGGGCGGCGGCCACCGCGAGGATGGCGGCGGCGGAGATGAGGCTCTTGGTCCCGGCCCAGACGGCCTCGCCCACCACCACGTCGGCCACCCCCAGGGGGGTGGTGAGCATCCCGGTCCAGGTGTGCTGCACCGCCATGCGGGTGTAGGCCGAGTACATGCCCTCGAAGCTGGCGGTGTTGACCGCGCTGGCGCAGACGATGCCCGAGGCGAGGAAGGTGACGTAGTCCAGCCCGTCCACGGTACCCACGAACACGCCCAGGCCGTAGCCCAGGGCAAACAGGTACAGCAGGGGCTCGCCCACGTTGCCCAGCAGGGCCGGGCCCAGCAGCGAGCGCCAGACCTTGAGGTTGCGCCGCCACACGGGCAGCCAGCGCAGCAGCGCGTGCCCGCGCGGCCCCGGGGCGGAGGCCCTGTCCCTCCCCTCAGTCACGCAGGTCCCGCCCCGTGAGCTTGAGAAACACGTCCTCGAGATTGGCCGGACGGTGGAGGAAGCGCACGCCCTGCTCGCCTTGCAGGCAGTCGATGACGGGCGCAGCGTCGGTCACGTAGCAGAAGGCGGTCTCGCCCACGCTCTCCACCCGGCAGCCCAGGCGCCCCCGGTGGCCGGCCAGCCACGACTCCAGCTCCGGGCCGTGCACCTCCACCACCTGGGGCTCGATGTGGGCGCGCACCAGCTCGGCCGGCGAGCCCTGGGCCAGGATCCGGCCGCGGTCCATGATGGCGACGCGGTCGCACAGGCGCTCGGCCTCCTCCATGTAGTGGGTGGTGAGGATGAGGGTGCGCCCCTCGCCCAGGAGCTGGCGCAGCCGCTGCCAGATGATCTGGCGCGCCTGGGGATCGAGTCCGGTGGTGGGCTCGTCCAGGATGAGCAGGTCGGGATCGTTGACCAGGGCGCGGGCCAGGGTGAGGCGGCGCTTCATGCCGCCCGACAGGGCCTCGATGCGCGCGCCGGCGCGCTGGACCAGGGCGGCGAACTCCAGCAGGGCGGGGATGCGGGCGTCCAGCGCCGGGCGCGGCAGGCCGAAGTAGCTGCCGTAGGTATAGAGGTTCTCGGTCACGGAGAAGTCCGGGTCCAGGTTGTCCACCTGGGGCACCACGCCGATGCGCCTGCGCATGCGCCGGGCCTGGCGGGGCACGCGGTGGCCGAGGACGGTGAGCTCGCCGCCCTCGGGCCGGCTCATGCCCAGGAGCATGCGCAGGGTGGTGGTCTTGCCGGCGCCGTTGGGCCCCAGCAGGCCGAAGCACTCGCCGCGGCGGACCTCCAGGTCGATGCCGTCCACCACCCGCCGGCCGCCGTAGGACTTGCACAGGCCCCGGGCCCGGACCACGGGCGCGGTGGTCACGCCAGGGCCTCCCGCCAGGCCTCGCGCACCGCCGCCCGCACGGCGTTGAGGCGCCCGTGGAAGAAGTGGCCGGCGCCCTCCAGCCAGGCCAGCGCCGGGGCCGGATCGCGGGCTTCGGCCCAGGCCCGGACTGCGGCGGCATCCACCACCTCGTCGTCGCCTCCCTGCACCACCAGCCAGGGACAGGCGGCCTCGGCCGGCCGGCCGAAGTCGTACAGGGACACCGGCGGCGCCACCAGGGCCAGGGCCCGCGGCGCCAGGGCCGGGTGCAGGCGCCAGGCCACCCAGGCCCCGAAGGAGAACCCGGCCAGCAGCAGCGGGCCGGGAAAGCGCGCCCGCGCCCAGGCCGCCACCGCCGCCATGTCGTCGGCCTCGCCGCGCCCCCGGTCGAAGGCGCCCTCGGAGCGCCCCACCCCGCGGAAATTGAAGCGCACCGCGGGCAGATCCAGGTCACCGGCCGCGCGGGCCAGGATGTGGGCCACCTTGTTGTCCAGGCTGCCGCCGTAGAGGGGATGGGGATGGCCCACCACCGCCACGCCGGGGCGGGCCGCGGCGGGACAATCCACCTGCACTTCCAGGGCGCCGGCGGGACCGTCCACGAGCAGGCGCCCGCCGCCACGGGCCCCCGCGGGGGCGGCGGCGCTCATGGCGCGCCGGGCAGGCGCAGGCGCTCCACCACGCGTCCCTGCCGCAGGTGCTGCTCGATGATCTCGTCGATGTCCTCCTCGTCCACGTAGGTGTACCAGACCCCCTCGGGATAGACCACCAGCACCGGCCCCTGGTCGCAGCGGCCCATACAGCCGGCCTTGTTGACGCGGATCTCGCCCGGGGCGTGCAGCCCCAGGGCCTTGAGCCGCTCCTTGGCGTAGTCGCGCACGCGGCGCGCGCCGTGCTCCGCGCAGCAGGGCGTGCCGTCGTCGCGCTGGTTGACGCAGAAGAACAGGTGGTATCGGTAGTAACCGGCCATGGAACCTCGACGCCTGTGCGGCCCGGCGGGCCGATGGGTTACGATGGGCGGATTATACGGGATGCCCCCGCCGGGGGCAGCGCCGCGACGACCCGACCCCGACGGAACCCTCGCATGCTCGACGCCACGTTGCCGGCGGCCCGGACCACGCACCGGGACGCCGCCGCCTTCGACATCGCCCGCGCCGCCGACCGCTGCGTGCGCTGCGGGCTGTGCTCGGCCCGCTGTCCCACCTACGCCGCGGCCCGGAACGAGAACGACGCCCCCCGCGGCCGCATCAATCTCATGGACGGGCTGGCCCGCGGGGTGCTGGCGCCGGAGCCGGCCCTGCGCCGGCACCTGGAGCGCTGCCTCCTGTGCCGTGCCTGCGAGGACGCCTGCCCGGCCGGCGTGCCCTTCGGGCGCATGATGGATGCCGCCCGCGCCCGGCTGGCCGGCGACCGCCCGCGGGGGACCCTGGTGCGCCTCACCGCCCGCCCCCGCCGGTGGCGGGCCCTGGCCGCCCTCCTGCGCGCGGCGCGCGCCGCGGGCCTGGTGGGGTGGGCACAGCGCACCCGCGCGGCCGCGCGCCTGGGCCTGAAGCGGCTCCAGCGCCTGGCCGACACCCTGGCGCCGGCCGCCGCGCCCCGGACCGGCCGCGGGACGCGCCCGGCGGAACCCGGCGCGCGCACCGCGTGGCTGTTCCCGGGCTGCAGCGACGACCTCCTGGCCCCCGGTGCCGCGGCCGCCGCGCGGCGGGTGCTGGCCGCCGCGGGTCTCCGACTCCGGGACCTGCCCGGCGCGGCCTGCTGCGGGGCCCTGGCCCGCCATGCCGGGGCCGGGACCCAGGCCGACGCCCTGGCCCGGCGCAACGCCGCGGCGGCGGCAGGCCGGGGCCCGGTGGTGTTCCTGTCCTCCGGCTGCGGCGTGGAGCTGGCGGCCGGGGACGGGGACTGGCACGAGATCTGCGCCTTCGCCGACGCCCTGCCGGGCCTGGAGCGCCTGCCCCTGGCCCCGCTGGCCGGCGTGGTGGCCTGGCACCGGCCCTGCACCCACCGCCGCCTGCCGGACGGGGGCGCGGCGGCGGGACGCCTGCTGGCGCGCATCCCGGGGCTCACCGTGGTGCCGCTGGAGGCGGCCTGCTGCGGGGCCGGCGGCACGGTGATGCTGGACCACCCGGAGCTGGCCGACGCCGTCACCCGCCGGATGCTGGACGGGCTGCCGCGGGAGACCCGCTGGATCGCCACCACCAACGCGGGCTGCCTGGCCCAGGTCCGGCGCCACCTGCCCGCCGGGGTGGAGGTGGTCCACCCGCTGGAGCTGCTGGCCCGCCAGCTCGAGCCGTAACGGCGCGTCCGGAGGACGGAGGACAGACGTAGGGCGGCACCGCGCAGCGATGCCGCCGGAAAGACCGCCGGGGGGCGTCGGCTTTCGCTACGCTCAAGCCGACCTACGCCTGCTGTCTTCCGTGTTCCGCCTTCTGTATCATTGGCGCAACGACCACGCGGAAGCGGTAGCCCCCATGACCAGCCGCCACTACACCCCCCTGGATCGCCTGGTGATGCACCTGGATGCCGGCGTGCGCACGGTGTTCGGCCGCCCGCGGGTGACGGAGCGTCCCGACCCCGCCGACGCCGAGCCGGAGGCGGAACTCACCGCGGCCGAGCGCGACCTGGCCGTGCGCCTCATGCGCATCGACCACGCGGGCGAGGTGGCGGCCCAGGGCCTGTACCAGGGCCAGGCCCTCACCGCGCGCCTGCCGGAGGTGCGCGACAAGATGGAGCGCGCGGCGCAGGAGGAGAACGATCACCTGGCCTGGTGCGAGAAGCGGGTCAAGGAGCTGGGCGGGCGCGTGAGTCTGCTCAACCCGGTGTGGTACGCCGGCTCGGTGGCCATCGGCGCCCTGGCCGGCATCGCGGGCGACAAGTGGAGCCTGGGCTTCGTGGCCGAGACCGAGCGCCAGGTGGTGCGCCACCTGGAGGACCACCTCGAGCGCCTGCCGGAGGCCGACCGCAAGAGCCGCGCCATCCTGGAGCAGATGAAGGAGGACGAGGGCCGCCACGCCACCCATGCCCTGGCCGCCGGCGGCGCGCCCCTGCCGGAGCCGGTCAAGGCGCTGATGAAGCTCACCTCCAAGGTGATGACGACGGCGGCGTACTGGGTCTGAGCACCGCTTCGCGGTGCAGCCGCCAGGGGGCGTCGGCTTTCGCTGCGCTCAAGCCGACCTACGTTCCTGAAGACAGAAGACAGAGGACGGAGAACAGACGTAGGGCGGCAGCGCGAAGCGATGCCGCCGGAGAGACCGCCGGGGCGTCGGCTTTCGCTGCGCTCAAGCCGACCTACGCGCTGTCCCTTCGCGGCCAGGGGCCGCTCCTGCACCGGTTCCAGGCGGCAGCCGCC
>JALSIK010000010.1 GCA_026990045.1 Chromatiales bacterium
GGTCCGCCGGCCGCCTCGTGCCAGCCTTCGCCCACGATTTCGCCGTCGCGCACGATGACGCAGCCTACGCGGGGATTGGGATCGCAGGTGTAGAGCCCGCGCCGGGCCAGCTCCAGCGCCCGGCCCATGAAGCGGTGATCGTCGGCCGTGGCCATGTGGATGTCAGCCCTGCAACGGCAACCGGCCCCTACTCGTCACCGGGCAGCAGCGGGATCTGGTTGCGGCGCTCCTCGGGCGAGGGGGTATTGCGCAGGCGCTCCACCTCCTCGGCGAAGGCGGAGACGTCCTGGAAGCTCCGGTACACGGAGGCGAAGCGCACGTAGGCCACCTGGTCCAGGTCCCGCAGCTCCGCCATCACCCACTCGCCGATGACGCGCGAGGGGATCTCCCGCTCGCCGCTGCCCCGGGCCCGCTTGAGGATGCGGCTGATGGCCGCCTCCACCGCCTCGGTGTCCACCGGCCGCTTCTCCAGCGCCCGCATCATGCCGGTGCGGAGCTTGCTTTCGTCGAAGGGCACGCGGCTGCCGTCGCGCTTCACCACCCGGGGCAGCGCCAGCTCCGCGGTCTCGTAGGTGGTGAAGCGCTCGCCGCAGGACAGGCATTCCCGGCGCCGGCGCACCTGCGCCCCCTCGCCGGCCAGCCGCGAGTCGATGACCTTGGTGTCCTGGGCGCCGCAGAAGGGACAGTGCATGGCTGATCACCGGTGGCGAGGGGTGAGGGGCGAGGGGCGAGGAACCGGCAAAAGGTGGCACGGCGATACCACGAAGGAGGCCCCCCTCGCCACGCGCCACGCCCCCCTCGCCACGCGCCACTCGCCCCTCGCTACTTGTAGACGGGAAACTTCCTGCACAGGTCCAGGACCTTGCCGCGCACGGTGTCGATGACGCCGTCATCGCCCAGGTTGTCGATGACATCGCAGATCCAGCCCGCCAGTTCGCGCGCCTCGGCCTCGCCCAGCCCGCGGGTGGTCATGGCCGGTGTGCCGATGCGGATGCCGCTGGTGACGAAGGGCGACTGGGGATCGTTGGGCACCGCGTTCTTGTTCACGGTGATGTGGGCCCGGCCCAGGGCGGCGTCCACGTCCTTGCCGGTGAGCCCCTGCTCGATGAAGTCCACCAGGAACAGGTGGTTGTCGGTGCCGCCGGAGACCACCTTGTAGCCCCGCGACTGGATCACTTCCGCCATGGCCCGGGCATTGGCCACCACCTGCTGCTGGTAGTCCCGGAACGACGGCTCCAGGGCCTCCTTGAAGGCCACCGCCTTGGCGGCGATGACGTGCATGAGCGGGCCGCCCTGGATGCCCGGGAACACCATGGAATTGAGCTTCTTCTCGATCTCCGGGTTGGCCCGGGCCAGGATGAGCCCGCCGCGGGGACCGCGCAGGGTCTTGTGCGTGGTGGAAGTGGTCACGTCGGCCACGGGCACGGGATTGGGATAGAGCCCCGCCGCCACCAGTCCCGCCACGTGGGCCATGTCCACCACCAGGTAGGCCCCCACCTCGTCGGCGATGGCGCGGAAACGCTCCCAGTCCATGATGCGCGAGTAGGCGGAAAACCCGGCGATGATCATCCTCGGCCGGTGCTCGCGGGCCAGGGCCGCCACCTCGTCGTAGTCCACCTCGCCGGTGGCCTCGTCGAGGCCGTACTGCACGGCGTTGAAGACCTTGCCCGAGAAGTTCACCTTGGCGCCGTGGGTCAGGTGCCCGCCGTGGGCCAGGCTCATGCCGAGGATGGTGTCCCCCGGCTGCAACAGGGCCAGGTAGACGGCGGCGTTGGCCTGGGAACCGGAATGGGGCTGGACGTTGGCGTAGTCGGCATCGAACAGCTCACGGGCCCGGTCCATGGCGAGCTGCTCGGCGATGTCCACGTACTCGCAGCCGCCGTAGTAGCGCCTGCCCGGGTAGCCCTCGGCATACTTGTTGGTCAGGACCGAGCCCTGGGCTTCCATGACGCGGGGACTGGCGTAGTTCTCCGAGGCGATGAGTTCCATGTGCTCCTCCTGCCGCCGCTGCTCGCCGGCGATGGCCTCCCACAGCGCCCCGTCGTAGCCCTCGATCTTCATGTTCCGGTCAAACATCCACCGCTCCCGTGAGAAACAACCCGTTTAAATTCATCATGTTACGCATCAACCCCCCACTCCGGCGGCGGGGCGCGGCGAAGCGGTAAAGCTTACCCCATCCCGGCGGGGCTTGCACAAGCACCGCCGGCTGGGGTAGCGTCGGGCCCGGACCCGCGGCAAAAAAAAGCCCCGGTGGAAACCGGGGCCAATCACCAGTCGCAATGCGGGATGAAAACGTGGTGTACCACCACTCCGCAACCCGCCGCGGGTCCCGGTGGGGACACCCGCCGCGGGATCCACCGCCCGCCCCGAGCGGGGCGGGCGGATGGATTCTCTGGCGCACCCCGGGCACGGCCGGGGCACGCCCGTTCCGGCCTCAGTCGTCCTCCACCTCGCCGCCCGCGGCAGCCACCAGGGCATCCTGGATGGCCCCCGGCGCGCACATGATGGAGGCGAAGCTGTTGCTGCCCATCATGGACAGGTCCGGGAAGCTGATGGCGATGCGGAACTCCGCCGGCAAGGCCACCACCTCGGTGCCGTTGACCACCAGCTCGTAGGGCAGGTGGGGCGTGGACTTCACCGGCTTGAAGTCGATGCGGCTCATGATGTACTCGTCGCCGCTGCACTCCTCCACCCCCTTGCCCCGGCCGCTCAGGTGCACCCCGAACACCGCCTGCTCCTTGCCCGGGATGTCCACGCGGTAGACCTTGGACGCCCCGCCGGCCCCCCTGGCCAGCGCCGCTTCCACCGCCGCCACCGCGGACTTGAAGTCCGGATAATCCACCAGCTCCAGGCGGTCGTCGAAGTAGGGCATCATGAACTTGTAGTGGTACTTGCGCAGCTCCTTCGCGGTGAGGCCCTCCCCGGAGCCGAACTCGCCCTGGCTGCCCAGGGCCTTCTCCAGCGCCGCGCGCACGCCGGCGAGGTCCCCCTGCATGCGGTAGGCATGGGCCATGTACACGGGATTGGTGTAGGCCACCTGCACCCCGTCCTTGGCCCGGGTGACGCCGACGCGCACCGCGGCGCCGAAGCCGCCGTACTCGGTGGCCGCGGCGGCCCGTTTCAGGGCCTCGCTGGTGGCGGCGACGATGGTGGTGCCCTGGTAGGGCGTGTACTCGCCCACCACGGTGAACCCGCCGCCGGCGAGCTTCTGCTTCACGGCCGCCACGGCGGCGGCCAGGTCGGCACCGGCATCGGCCCCGCGGATGAAAGGCTTGTGCCGCTGTTCCGCCGCCGCCGGCCCGGCGGCGGCCAGGGCCAGCACGGCCACGCCGGCCAGAAAACGCTTGAACCCGTTCATGTGAACCTCCGGAAATTCCTGGACACGGTTGAAGGAAACACGGGCGGGGCGGTGCCCCGCCCGCGGTTCAACGGCGTGCTCAGAACTTCCAGGACCAGTTCACCGCTGCCTCGAACTGGGTCATTTCCAGCGTGATCTTCTGCTGCCCCGGAACCTCGAGCGGATTGGCGCCGGAAACCTCGCTCTTGGGCGCATACATGGCCGCGAAATCGATGGCCATGTCGTTGCCCATGTCCTTGGTGAAGCCGAAGGTGATGTGTTCCTCCATCACGCCCGGGGCCAGGATGTTGAACAGCACCTCGGACGCGGGAATGGGCTGGCTGCCGGTGGAGAAGCCCACGCGCCAGGTCCAGCCGGCATCCCCTTGCCACTGGTAGCCCAGCTTGTACACGGTCATGTCCTCCCAGCCGAAACCGGCGCCGTCACTGTTGCCCAACTGAGAAGTCTGCAGGTTGGGCAGCATGGGATTACCAATGGAGTTGACGTCGCTGTACTGGATCTGCTGGACGTCGAACGTGAGCACCGACTTGGGCGTGACGTCGTACGCCAGGCCCACGGTCCAGGTGGCCGGGATGTCGAAGTCGCCTTGCTCGGCGAACAGGCCCTTGTACTTGTCGAATTCGCTCATGCTCATCTTCGACTGGTACGAAGCGGCCAGGGTCAGCCCGGGTGACACTTCTCCGGTGATGCCCAGCTTGACGCCGAAACCGGTGGAGGTGTCCTTGCCCTTGTTGGTCAGGTTGTTGGGATCCGACGAAAAGCCGGCAAATGCCCCAAGCCCCTTGGCCTCGAACTGCTGGTAGGCGAAGATGAGCGTCGCGCCCCAGGCCGCCCGGTCGTTGATCTTGCGGGCGTAGGTGCCGGCGATGAAGAGCTGGGCCAGGTCCACGCCCGTCTCGCCCCCCCCAAAGGTACCCATGCCACCGCCGGCAGAACTCGGATAGTCCGTATTCATGCCGCCGTTACCGTAGACAGTGATACCCACGGAACTGGTGTCGTCCAGCATCCAGTTGCGGCCGAAGTTGGGAATCAGGAAGTACTCGGAGTCGCTGTCCACCTTGCCCGGTGCCAGACCGAAAGTACCGGGAGCACCTGAAGGGTTGCCTTCCACCGTGTAGCTGCGCCGCGGGCTGAACAGGGCCACGCCCAGGTCCATGTGATTGCCCACGAAGACCATGTTGGCCGGGTTGGTGGCCGCATCCATGGTATCCAGGGGCAGGGCCACGCTGGCGCCCGCCAGGCCCTTGCTCTTGGCGCCGTAGCCGTGGGCGAAGTAGCCGTTGGTGGCCATGGCCGCCGCGGGCAGGGTGAGGGCCGCCGCCACGGCCATGCTGGTAAGCCGCTTGGTATGTTGCTTCATCTGTCTTACTCCTCGCCTGGGTTATTTCAAAGCGAAACAGAGATGTTGTTTTTTTGTTGCATGATGTTGTTTTTATGCAACACGCGCATGATGCACGACGCAACAGATAGTGGCGGAGCCGTCATGGACTTGTCAAGCCATTTGTGACGGCGAGCGTGCAATCCGGACTCGTTCTCCATTGACAGGCCGGGACGAACAGCCCGGCGAGGCGCGGCGGGGATGCCCCGCCCGCCAAACCGGCGACAAACGCGTGATACCGGTACCGCCGAATCCCGGTGCCGGGTTCGGCGCGGGGATAAGGGCCGGGAGACGCTGGACGGCCCGGCCGGGACGGCGCGCCGGCACCGACCGGATCCGCCGGCGTCCCGTGCGCCGGTTTTTCCATTGGCGGGAACGATTGTGCTTTAATCGCCCCATTGCGGGCCGCCACCCCCCGGCGGCGCGGAAACACCAAGGACAACAAGGGGAGAACACGACCATGCCGAACCTGAAACCGTTTGCGCTCTGCGGCCTCGCGGCCGCCTCGCTCGTGGCCGGCCCGGCCCAGGCCTCCGGCTTCCGGGTGCCCGAGATCTCCGCCGCCGGACTGGGCGCCGCCAACGCCCTGGTGGCCAACACCCGGGAGCCGGGCGCCCTGCCCTACAACCCGGCGGCCATGGGCTTCCACGAGGGCAACCGCCTGGTGGCGGGGATCACTCTCATCCAGCCCGACACCAGCGTCACCATCGGGGGCACCACCACCGACACCGTGGG
Organism: Chromatiales bacterium; assembly: GCA_026990045.1. Classification (GTDB taxonomy): domain Bacteria; phylum Pseudomonadota; class Gammaproteobacteria; order CAMYNG01; family CAMYNG01; genus JALUTW01. The sequence continues at coordinate 5,472 of JALSIK010000010.1, forward strand.
CAAGGATACCTTCTTCGTGCCCAATGCCTACTTCATGGGGGACCTGAAAAACGGCTGGTCCTGGGGGCTGTCCATCAACGCGCCCTTCGGCCTGGAGACGCGCTGGCCCGCTGGCACCTTCACCGTTCTGGGGACCAATGCCCCCGAGCTGAGCAAGATCGAGATGCTCAACTTCAACCCCAATTTCTCCAAGAAGGTCGCCCCCGGCACCAGCGTGGCCTTCGGCATCGATTTCTACCAAGTGCGGGAAGTGGCGTTGAACACGCTGGGGACCGCCATCGGCGGTTCCGGCGAGGGCGTGGGATTCAACCTGGCCGTCATGCACGAGGCCGGCCCCTGGACCTTCGGCGGTTCCTACCGGTCCGCGGTGAAGGCCGACATCGACGGCAACGCGGGGGCCTCGCCGGCCAGCACTTCCATCGAGTTCCCGGCGCTGATCCAGGTGGGCGCCGCCTACCGGTTCAACGACGACGTCCAGGTGGAATTCGACCTCGACTGGACGGGCTGGAGCAGCTTCGACAAGGTGGAAATCGACATCGCCCTGGCGCCCGATGTCACCAGCACCAACAACTGGGACGACGCCCTCGCCTACCGCCTGGGGCTCACCTGGCAGGTGAACGACAGGACCCGGCTGCGCTTCGGCTATTCCTACGACGAGACGCCGCAGCCCGACGCCTACTTCTCGGCCCGGGTGCCCGGCAACGACCGCCAGCTCTTCAGCGTGGGCGTCACCCGTGACATGGGCGGCTGGGCCATCGAGGCGGGTTACATGTACGTCAAGCTGGACGACCGCAACTTCCAGTCCAGCACGATCCCCACAACCGATCCCAACGGCACGCTGGCCTACAACGGCCTGTACAAGACCACCGTCAACCTGCTGGCCATCGGCATCACCAAGGATTTCTGACCGCCGGCGGCCCGCCGAGACGGACGCCCCGGCCCCGCCGGGGCGTTTTTTTCATGGTTCGCAGACCGCGCGGCGGGGACACACCGTTCCCGGATTCCGCCGGCGCTCCATCCGGGCCGCTTGTCGGACCGTCTCCGGACTTCACCCGACAGTTGCATAAAATTCGTGATGAATCGCGTTTCCGCGCCTTGATGGCAGGGCCGGGGGCCGGAAACAGGCCCCGGCCGGATTGCACCCGGGGTGAAATCCAGGTTCGCCCCGGTTCCTCGTCACAGTGCCGGGGAGCTGCCCGATGCCCACCCCCTCACCCCGGCCCTCTCCCCCGCGATGCGGGGGAGAGGGAGACGGAAGAACCAGTCGCGGCGCCGAGCCCCCCCGCGGCGGACGAAAAGACAGTCCCCTCTCCCGCCGGGAGAGGGCCAGGGTGGGGGATCGGAACACGAGTTTTTCCTGCTTCTGCAACCCTCTCCGCCCTGACCCCTTCATGCCGCGAGGA
>JALSIK010000011.1 GCA_026990045.1 Chromatiales bacterium
GGGTGGGGGCCGCGCCGTACATCATGTCGTAGGCCAGCGCCCCGGGCGCCAGCAGCCCGGCGGGCAGGGGCGGCAGCTCGCCGGCGAGGCTGGCGGCGGTGGCGTTGATCACCAGGTCGAACTCGCGGCCGTCGAGGCCGTCGTAGCCCCCGCCCTCCACCGGCCCCAGGCCGGCGAAGTCCCGGGCCAGGGCCGCCGCCCGGTCCGGGGTGCGGTTGGCGATGACCAGCGCCGCCGGACCACGCTCCAGCAGCGGCCCCAGCACGCCGCGCGCGGCGCCGCCGGCGCCCATGAGCAGCACGCGCCGGCTGGCGGGGTCGAAGCCCAGGTTCCCCGCCAGGTCGCGCAGCAGCCCCACCCCGTCGGTGTTGTCGCCGAAGCGGCCGCCGTCCCCGAAGGCGATGGTGTTCACCGCGCGGGCCCGCTCGGCGCGGGCGCTGCGCCGGTCCACCAGATCCCAGGCCTCCTGCTTGAACGGCACGGTGACGTTGAGGCCCTTGCCGCCGGCGGCCTCGAAGTTGGCCACCGCCTGGGCGAACCCGCCCGGGTCCACCTGGATGGCGGTGTACTCCATGTTCTGGCCGGTCTGCTGCGCGAACAGGGCGTGGATGCGCGGCGACTTGCTGTGGGCGACGGGATGGCCCATGACCGCGTAGCGGTCGGGCCGGGGATCGAAGTCGAACAGGTCGGCCGCCACGGCTCAGCCCTCCGCCAGCCAGGCCGCCACCCGCGGCGCGAAATAGGTGAGCACCGCGTCGGCCCCGGCGCGCCGGAAGGCCAGCAGCGATTCCATCACCACCGCCCGCTCGTCGAGCCAGCCGTTGGCGGCCGCGGCCATGAGCATGCTGTACTCGCCGCTCACCTGGTAGGCGAAGACCGGCACGCCGAAGCGCTCCTTGACCCGCCGCACCACGTCGAGATACGGCAGCCCCGGCTTGACCATGACCATGTCGGCGCCCTCGGCCAGGTCCAGCGCCACCTCGCGCAGGGCCTCGTCACCGTTGGCGGGGTCCATCTGGTAGGTGGTCTTGTCCCCCTGCCCCAGGTTGGCCGCCGATCCCACGGCGTCGCGGAACGGGCCGTAGAAGCTGGAGGCGTACTTGGCCGAGTAGGCCAGGATCCGGGTGTGGACGTGGCCGGCGGCCTCCAGGGCGTCGCGGAGGGCGCCCACGCGCCCGTCCATCATGTCCGAGGGCGCCACCACGTCGGCGCCGGCCTCGGCGTGCGACAGCGCCTGCTTCACCAGCACCGCCACGGTCTCGTCGTTCATGACGTAGCCGGAATCGTCCACCAGCCCGTCCTGGCCGTGGGTGGTGAAGGGGTCCAGGGCCACGTCGGTGATGACCCCCAGCTCCGGCAGCGCGGCCTTGAGCGCGCGCACCGCGCGCTGGGCCAGGCCGTCGGGGTTGTACGCCTCGGCCGCGTCCTCCGATTTCTTCTCCGGCGGGGTGACGGGGAACAGCGCCAGGGCGGGAATGCCCAGGCCGGCCGCCCGCTCGGCCTCCTTCACCAGCTCGTCGATGGACAGCCGCTCCACCCCGGGCATGGAGGCCACGGGCTCGCGCCGGCCGCTGCCCTCCAGCACGAACACCGGCCAGACGAGGTCCTCCGGGGCCAGCCGCGCCTCGCGCACCAGGGCGCGCGAGAAGGCGTCGCGCCGCAGGCGCCGGGGCCGGATGCGGGGGAAACCGCCGGTGTGGAAACTGTCCATGGCCTGCTCCCTGTGGAAAACGCTTGACCTGACCGTTGCATAAATTCCCGCCCTGCGGGGCAAATGGGCCAGGAGGGATTTGCCCCGACAGGGAAAACCCGTGTTCCGATCCCCTCACCCTGTCCCTCTCTCCCGGCGGGAGAGGGGACCGTCTTTTCGCCCGCCGCAGGGGCCGGCGCCGGGACCGGATGTTCCGCCCCCTCTCCCCCGCATCGCGGGGGAGAGGGCCGGGGTGAGGGGGTGGGACCGGGCGGATTTCCTGCCCGTGTCACGGCCAACGAGCGCGTTGCCGGATATCACCCCGGGTGACACCCGGCACCCCCCGGGCCGGGGCCCCGGCACCTGCCGTCGAGCAGGAAAGCACGATGCCTCGCGGATTTTATGCAACTGACAGGTTTATTATCCCGGTACTTGCCGGCGGGTGCCAGTGCGGGGAACCGGACCCGCCGCCGCTGGCCTAAAATAGCATGAAGCCGCCCCGGTGTCGGGACACCGGGGGCGTCCCGACGATGCCGCAGAAGGAAGCCGTCATGAAGGGAACCCGATCCTGTGCCGCCCTGGCCCTGGCCGTCGGGCTGATCCTCCCGGCCGCCGCGCAACCGGCCGCCCCGCCCTCGCCCTCGGCGGTGCTGGAGCGGGCCGCGCGCGAGCTCGTCACGGCCCTGGCCGCCGAGCGCGAGCGCATCGCGGCCGAGCCCCGCCGGGTGCAGGCCCTGGTGGACCGGCACCTCACGCCCCACGTGGATCTCGTCACCGCCTCGCGCTGGGTCCTGGGCCCGCACTGGCGCAGCGCCAGCCGCGAGCAGAAGAAGGCCTTCATCCGCGAGTTCCACACCCTGCTGGTGCGCTTCTACTCGGCGGCCCTGGCCGAGTACCTCAAGGGCAACGAGGTGCGCCCGGAGATGCTGCGCTTCCAGCCGGTGCGGTCCGACGGCAGCGGGCCGGTGGTGGTGCGCTCGCAGGTGATCCCGCCCCGCGGTGAGCCCATCCCCGTGCACTACCACGTCCACTTCCGGCGCGGGCGGTGGCGCATCTACGACGTGAGCGTGGACGGCGTGTCCATGATCACCACCTACCGCACCAGCTTCGACGGCCAGATCCGCCGCGAGGGGCTCGACGGTCTCATCCGCGCCCTGGCCGAGCGCAACCGGCGCCTGGCCGCGGAACCGGCCGCCGCCCGGTGAGATTTCCTGGCGCCGTGCTGGACATTGGCCCGGCCCGGGCCTTAACTTAGGAAATCCGGTCACGGGGACGAGCCGGCCCGTCACCGGACCCAGGTCTGCCCGAAACCGCAGCCACAAGGAGCGTCCCGGACCGAGGTCATGGTGCCCGCCGCCCCGCACCGCCGTCCCTTCCCCCGGCCCGCGGCGCCGGGGGCGCCGGCGTGACCCGCTGGCTGCTGGTGGCCCTGGCCGGCCTGTTCGCCTACGCCGCCCTGCAGCACGTCCTGCTCGCCCGCTACCACGACGGCGAGCCGCGCAACCTCCTGTTCGCGGGCCTGTGCGCCCTGGCCGCCGCCTTCGCCGCCCTGCTGGCCGCGGTCTACGGCGCCGCCGACGTGCCCACCCACCTGGCGCTCACCACCGCGGCGGTGAGCGTGGCGCTGGTGTTCTGGGGCACGTTCGCCGCCTTCATCCGCGTCCACACCGGTGCCGGCGGGCGCCTGTGGCTGGCCTTCGCCGCCTGGTTCGGGCTGCTGCTGGCGGCCAATCACCTGCTGCCCGGCGGGATCCTGTTCGCCCTCTCGCCCATGGAAGGCATCGTCTTCCGCACCACCCCGTGGGGCGAGCGCCTGCCCCTGCTGGGGGCCGACGCGGGACCGGGGGCGGTGCTGGTCTACGGGGGCGTGCTGGCGGTGCTGGGCTACCTGTTTCACGCCTGCCGCCGGCAGTGGCGCCGCGGCGAGCGCGGCCCGGCCCGGGTCCTGGCCGGAGTGGCGGTGGTGTTCCTGGTCACGGTCGTCCACGACTGGCTGGTGGCGGAGCGGATCCTGCGCTCGGTCTACCTGGCCCAGTTCGGCTTCCTCGGCCTGATGCTGGTGCTGAGCCTGGCCCTGACCCGGGACGTCCACCGCGCCGCCCGCGCCCTGAACCGCAGCCGGGAGCGGCTGCAGCGGCTGGTGGAGGCCACCTTCGCCGTGCCGTTCGAGATGATCCCGGCCAGCTGCCGCTTCACCTTCGTCGGCCCGCAGGCGGATAAGCTGCTGGGCCATGCCCCCGCGCGGTGGCTGGAGCCGGCGTTCCTGGAGGAGCTGGTCCACCCGGAGGATCGCGAGCGGGTGCTGGCGCGGTGCCGGCGGGTGGGGGCAGTGGAAGACGAGGCCGGCTTCGAGTTCCGGGCCCTGGCCGCCGACGGGCGCACGGTGTGGCTCCACATGGACGTGCGGGCGCTGGCCGACAGCGCCCGGCCGCCCCGGCTGCAGGGCTTCCTGTTCGACGTCAGCCGCAGGCGGGCCGCGGAGGAGGCCCTGCGCGCCTCGGAGGAGCGCTTCCGCACCCTGGTGGAGCAGTCGCCGCTGGCGGTGCAGATCTTCTCGCCCGACGGCCGCACGCGCCTGGTCAACGCCGCGTGGGAGGCCCTGTGGGGCCTGACCCTGGAGGACCTGGCCGACTACAACGTGCTGGAGGACCCCCAGCTCGAGGAACTGGGCGTGATGCCCTACCTGCGCGAGGCCTTCGCCGGGGCCGCGGTGGCCATCCCGCCCGTGCCCTACGACCCGGCCCGCAACCGCCGCCCGGGCGAGGCCCCCGAGCGCCGCGACCGCTGGGTCCGGGCCTTCGCCTACCCGGTGCGCGACGGGGACGGGCGCATCAGCGAGGTCATCCTGCTCCAGGAGGACGTCACCGGGCAGCGGCGCATGGAACAGGCCCTGCGCACCAGCCGCGAGCGCCTGGCCGAGGCCCAGCGCCTGGCCCGGCTGGGGTTCTGGAGCGTGGACCTGGACAGCGGCCGGTTCAGCTGCTCGGAGGAGATCCCCCGCATCTTCGAGATCGCCGATCCCGACACCTACGTCCCCTCGCTGGACCGGTGCCTGCAGTTCGTGCATCCCGAGGACCGCGAGCGGGTGCGCGCCGCCTACGAGGGGGCCATCGCCACCGGCGCGCCCTACCGGGTGCAGCACCGCCTGCTGCTGCCGGGCGGCCGCACCAAGCACGTGGTGGCCCACGGCGGCGTCGAGCACGACGGGGCAGGGCGCCCGGTGCGCAGCTACGGCACGCTCCAGGACGTCACCGAGCTGGTGGAGGCCGAACGGGCGCGGGAGACCAGCGAAACCAAGTTCCGGATCCTGTTCGAGCAGGCCAGCGACGCCATCTTTCTCGTCCGCGGCGAGGTGTTCGTGGACTGCAACCCGGCCACCCTGGCCATGTTCGGCTGCGCCCGCGAGGCCATCCTGGGCCACACGCCCATGGCGTTCTCGCCCCCCACCCAGCCCGACGGCGAGCCCAGCGAGGCCAAGGTCCGCCGTTACCTCCAGGCGGCCTACGCCGGGCAACGCCCCCACTTCGAGTGGCAGCACCTGCGCTGCGACGGCACCCCGTTCGACGCCGAGGTGAGCCTCAACCGCATCGAGCTGGACGGCGAGCCCCACATCGAGGCCCTGGTGCGCGACATCACCGCGCGCAAGCGCGTCGAGGCCGCGCTGCGCCACGTGGCCGCGGGGGTGTCCACCGCCACCGGCCGCCATTTCTTCCAGGGCCTGGTGGAGCACCTGGCCCGGGCCCTGGATGCCGACTGCGCCATGCTCGCGGCGCTGGACCCCGACCGCCGGCAGCTGCGCACGGTGGCCCTGTGGCACGACGGGGGCATCCGCGACAACGTGTCCCAGGCGCTGGCGGGCTCCGCCGCCGCCCGGGTGGTGGAGGCGGAGACCTTCGTCCACCTGCACGACGCCGCCGCGGTGCTGGCCACCGATCCGTTGCTGGCGCGCCTGGACACCGGCCACTACCTGGGCACCCCGGTGCGCGGTCCGGGCGGCGCCGTGGCCGGGGTGCTGGCGGTGGCCGCGCGCCGGCCGCTGGTGGCGGTGGACCACGGGCGCGACATCCTGGAGGTGTTCGCCGCCCGCGCCGGGGCCGAGCTGGAACGGCTCCAGGCCGCGGCCGAGGTGGCCCACTACCGCGAACACCTGGAGGAACTGGTGGCGGCGCGCACCCGCGAGCTGGTCAACGTCAACCGCGAGCTGGAGGCCCTCAACTATTCCGTGTCCCACGACCTGCGCGCGCCGCTACGCGCCATCGAGGGCTTCAGCCGCGCCCTGGAGGAGGACTGCGCCGGGGCCCTGGGCCCCGAGGGACGCGAACACCTGAAGCGCGTGCGCGCCAACGCCCGGCGCATGGCCGAGCTCATCGACGACCTGCTGTCGCTGTCGCGGGCCGGCCGCGGCGAGCTGCAGCCGGAACCGGTGGACCTGTGCGCCCTGGCCGAGGAGGTGATGGCGACCCTGCGCGGGGCCGAGCCGGAACGGGAGGTGGAGTTCACCTGCCGGGTGAGCGGCCCGGTGACGGCCGACCGGCGCCTGCTGCACACGGTGCTGCAGAACCTGCTGGGCAACGCCTGGAAATACACCCGCGACGCCCGCCCGGCGGTCATCCGGCTGCTGGAAACGACGGAGGGCGGGGAACGGACGTTCAGCGTGCACGACAACGGCACCGGCTTCGACATGCGCTACGCGCACCGGCTGTTCCGGCCGTTCCAGCGCCTGCACCCGGCCGACGAGTTCGAGGGCACCGGCATCGGGCTGGCCACGGTGCAGCGCATCGTCCACCGCCACGGCGGCCGGGTCTGGG
>JALSIK010000012.1 GCA_026990045.1 Chromatiales bacterium
CGTCGGCATGGCCGGCAGCGGCAAGACCCTGCTGACCCTGGCCGCGGGCCTGGAGCAGACCCTGGAGATCCAGCGCTACCGCGAGATCATCATGACCCGGGTGACGGTGCCCGTGGGCGAGGACATCGGCTACCTCCCTGGGACCGAGGAAGAGAAGATGACGCCCTGGATGGGTGCCCTGATGGACAACCTGGAGGTCCTCACGCACAGCGACGCCGGCGGTGACTGGGGCCGGGCCGCCACCCAGGACCTGCTGGCCAAGCGCATCAAGATCCGCTCGGTCAACTTCATGCGCGGGCGCACCTTCCTCAACCGCTACATCATCATCGACGAGGCTCAGAACCTCACGCCCAAGCAGCTCAAGACCCTCATCACCCGCGCCGGGCCCGGGAGCAAGGTGGTGTGCCTGGGCAACATCGCCCAGATCGACACCCCCTACCTCACCGAGACCACCTCCGGCCTCACCTACGTGGTGGACCGCTTCCGGGCCTGGCCCCACAGCGGCCACGTCACCCTGCAGCGCGGCGAACGCTCGCGCCTGGCCGACCACGCCTCGGAAATCCTCTAACAGGATGTTGAAAAAGGCCATCCTGGCCTTTTTCAACGCGCCGAACCCGGCGCATCCTGCACCCCCTTTGCGCCCTCTGCGTCTCCGCGTCTCTGCGTCGAACAAGGGCGCTCAGCACCCGGTGGCGTTGCCGCCTCCTTCTTCCGCCGCCGCCTCCCCCGGTTCGGGGGTGCGCGGCCAGCTGCGCAGCAGGGCGTTGACCAGGGTGGCCAGGGGAATGGCGAAGAAAACGCCCCAGAACCCCCACAGGCCGCCGAAGACGAGGATGGACACGATGATGGCCACCGGGTGGAGGTTGACCACCTCGGAGAACAGCAGCGGCACCAGGACGTTGCCGTCCAGCACCTGGATCACGAAGTAGACGCCCATGAGCCAGGCGAAGTCGGCGCTCCAGCCCCACTGGAAGTAGCCCACCACCGCCACCGGGATGGTGACCACAGTGGCCCCGATATAGGGAATGATGACCGACAGTCCCACCAGCACCGCCAGCAGGGCGGCGTACTTGAGCCCCAGCAGGGCGAAGGCCACCCAGCACACGCCGCCGACGATGAGGATCTCCCAGAACTTGCCGCGCACGTAGTTGCCGAGCTGCTGGTCCATCTCGCGCCACACCGCCGAGGGCACCCGCCGGTCATGGGGCAGGAAGTCCGACAGCCAGCCCAGCAGCACGGCCTTGTCCTTGAGAAAGAAGAACACCAGCAGCGGCACCAGGATCAGGTACACGATCAGCGTGATCAGGCCCGGGATCGAGGACACCGAGAGCGCCACCGCCTGCTGGCCGAGCCGGGTGAGTTCCTCGCGCAGGGTGGCCATGAGGTCCTCGATCTGGTCCGGGCTGATGAACCCGTAGTGCTCCGGCAGGCGCATGAGAGCGTCCTGCCAGCGGGTCACGTAGGTGGGGACCTCGCGCACGAACTCGGTGACCTGCACCGAGAGCAACGGCACCACGCCGAAGAAGATGAAGAACAGGAAGGCCATGAACGCGAGGAAGGTGAGGATCACGGCGTTGAGGCGCCGGGCCCCGTGCCGCTCCATGTAGCGCACCACGCCTTCCAGCAGGTAGGCGATGACCAGCGCCGCGAACACCGGCGCCAGCATGTGCCCCATGGTGAGCACCACGGTGAAGCCCACCAGCAGCAGCACGGCGAGCAGGACCGCCTGGGGATCGGTGAAGTAGCGCCGGTACCAGCGCGAGAGGGGTTCGAGCACGGATCAATCGCTCCCTGAACGCAGTGCCTCGTAGTGGCGGCGGAACACCGCCTCCAGTTCGTCGATGACCTCGGCCGCCGGCCGGCCCTGCATCACGTGCGCGGCCATCAGGGCCGAAGTCTCCTGCAGCATGCGGCCCTTGTCCAGCATGGGATAGGTCCGGGACAGGCGGCGGATGGCCGCCACCACCGTCTCCTCCGCCGGCCGTTCCAGGGGGAGGGGGTCGGAGGGTGCCTCCGGGGCCGGGTGGCGTCGGGCCAGGAACTCCGCGTAGTCCTCCAGGCTGCGGCGCGCCGGGGCCGGCAACCGGCGGTAGATGTCCATGAGTCGCTGCGCCCGCCGATCCACGACGCGCTCAGGCCAGGTCGTCCTGGTGCTCGCTGCAGTACTGGCGGGCGAAGTTGAGCAGCTCGTTCATGGCCTGGGCGCGGAACTTCTGCTTCTGGTGTACGAAGGAGAAGGGGCGGGTGATAGGGGGATCGATGTTCACCGCGGCCAGGGTGCCCAGCTTCAGTTCCTTGGCGATGGTGGCCCGGGACAGCACCGAGATGCCCATCCCCGCCTCCACCGCGCTCTTGATGGCCTCGATGCTGCCCAGCTCCATGATGATGTCGAGGTTGGCGGCATTGACCCCGGCGCTGCTCATGTGCTCCATGAGCACCTCGCGGGTGCCCGAGCCCTCTTCCCGGCAGATGAAGGGATAGGGCAGGATGTCGGCCAGCGTCACCTGCTCCCGCTCCGCCAGTGGGTGGGCCGGCGGGGTGATGAGGACCATCTGGTCGGTGCGGCACTGCTCCACCACCAGGTTCTTGTTGGCCACCGGGGCCTCCACCACGCCCAGGTCGATGGTGTTGTTCTCCACCTGGGAGACGATGCCGTCGGTGTTGGCCACCTTGAGCCGGATGGTGACGTCGGGGTAGTGCTCGCGGAAGTCCCCCAGCAGGTTGGGCAGCATGTACTCGGCCACGGTGGTGCTGGCCCCCAGCACCAGCACGCCGCTGATCTCGCCCGTGATCTGGCGCACCGAGTTGTCCATCTCGTTGTAGAGCTGGAAGATGCGCTCGGCGTAGCCGTAGACCCGCTCCCCGGCCTCGGTGAGACTGATGCGGTTGTGGGTGCGGTCGAACAGGCGGGTGTTGAAATACTCCTCCAGCTGGCGCACCTGGAAGGTCACCGCCGGCTGGGTCATGTGGAGCTCGTCCGCCGCCTTGGTGAAGCTGAGCAGACGGGCCACCGTGTGGAACACCTGCAGGCGCCGATCGGCCATCGTGTGCTGATAACCCCGTTTAATACGTGCATCGGGAAAATTGAATCAGGGATAGTAGCAAGTCTTGCCCCCGGGGTGAACACCGGCAGGGCCGGCACCGGCGCACACCGCCCGGTCCCGGCCCCGCCCGGGCCGCGGCCGCCGGCGAGCAGCCCCTTACCCCGCGGCCAGCAGCCGGTCGAGGCGCCGGCGCATGAAGGCGTAGTACATCACCGGGATCACCACCAGGGTGAGGAGGGTGGAAATGAGGATGCCGAAGATGAGCGACACCGCGAGGCCGGAGAAGATGGGATCGTCGAGGATGAAGAAGGCCCCCAGCATGGCCGCCAGCCCGGTGAGGACGATGGGCTTGGAGCGCACCGCGCCGGAGCGGATCACCGCCTCCTCGAAGGCCACGCCGCGGCGCACCTCGTCGTTGATGAAGTCCACCAGCAGGATGGAGTTGCGCACGATGATGCCGGCCAGGGCGATCATGCCGATCATGGAGGTGGCGGTGAACTGCTTGCCCAGAAGGGCGTGGCCCGGCATCACCCCGATGATGGTGAGCGGAATGGGCACCATGATGATGAGGGGCACCAGGTACGACCGGAACTGGCCCACCACCAGCAGGTAGATGAGCACCAGGCCCACGGAGTAGGCCAGTCCCATGTCGCGGAAGGTCTCGTAGGTGACCTGCCACTCGCCGTCCCATTTGAGGGAATAGTGATAGGGATTGGCCGGGGGCTCGATGAGATGCTGGACCAGTGGACGGCCGGACTCCATCGCCTCCTCCCGCAACCGGCCAAAGATGGAAAACATGCCGTACAGGGGGCTGTCGTACTCGCCGGCCTCGTCCCCCGTGACATAGGCCACCGGCAACAGGTCCTTGTGGTGGATGGCGTGCTCGCGCTCCGTGGGCACCACTTCCACCAGGTCGGCCAGGGGCACCAGCCTGCCGCCGGCGCCACGTACCCGGATGTCCAGCAGGGCACTGACGGCCTCCTTCCTGGCCACCGGCAGTTCCAGCCGGATGGGCAGGGGGTACTTGAGGTATTCCGGGTGCAGGTAGCTCACGTCCTCGCCGGACAGGGCCGCGGACAGGGCCGTGACCACCGCCTGCTGGGACACGCCCAGCAGGGCGGCGCGGCTGCGATCCACCCGCACGATGAACTTGGGCGCCAGGGCCTCGATACTGTCGTCCACGTCCACCACCCCCGGGGTGTCCTCGAAGACCTGCCGTACCCGTTCCGCCACCCGGCGCTGGCCGGCGTAGTCCAGGCCGTAGATCTCGGCCACCAGGGGCGAGAGCACCGGCGGGCCCGGGGGCACTTCCACCACCTTGATGCGGGCCCCGTGGCGCCGCGCGATCTCGGTCAGCGGCCCGCGCACCGCCAGGGCGATGTCATGGCTCTTGCGTTCGCGCTCGGTCTTGTCCACCAGGTTGACCTGGATGTCCCCCAGGTGGGCCTCCTGGCGCAGGTAGTACTGGCGCACCAGGCCGTTGAAGTTGATGGGCGAGGCGGTGCCGGCGTAGGCCTGGTAATCGGACACCTCGGGCACCGTGGCCAGGTGCGCGCCCAGCTCCGCCAGCACGGCGGCGGTCTTCTCCACCGAGGTGCCCTCGGGCATGTCCACCACCACCTGGAACTCCGACTTGTTGTCGAAGGGCAGCATCTTGAGGATCACCAGCTTGAACACCGCCAGGCTCACCGAGCCCAGGATCAGGACCCCCACCACGGCGGCCAGCGCGCGGCGCCGCGGCCGGCCGGCATCGCCGGCGAGGAACGGGCCCATGTGGCGCCGGAACAGGCGGTAGAGCGCGGTGTCCTCCAGCCTGGCCTCGGCGCCGTGGGCGGCGCGGGCGGGAATGAAGGCCCGCGCCAGCCAGGGGGTGACCACGAAGGCCACCGCCAGCGACAGCAGCATGCCGATGCTGGCGTTGATGGGAATGGGGCTCATGTAGGGCCCCATGAGGCCGGTGACGAAGGCCATGGGCAGCAGCGCCGCGATGACGGTGAAGGTGGCGAGGATGGTGGGCCCGCCCACCTCGTCCACCGCCGCCGGGATGGCCGCCAGCAGGTCCCGCGCGCCCAGGCTCAGGTGGCGGTGGATGTTCTCCACCACCACGATGGCGTCGTCCACCAGGATGCCGATGGAGAAGATGAGGGCGAACAGCGACACCCGATTGAGGGTGAAGCCCCAGGCCCAGGACGCGAACAGCGTCACCGCCAGGGTGATGACCACCGCCAGGCCCACGATGACCGCCTCGCGCCAGCCCAGGGCGACGAGCACCAGGATCACCACCGAGGCGGTGGCGAAGACCAGCTTCTTGATGAGCTGGCGCGCCTTGGCGTCGGCGGTGGCGCCGTAGTTGCGGGTGATGGTGACGTTGACCGCGTCCGGAATGAACACCCCCTTGAGGGTCTCCACCCGGGCGATGACCTCCCGCGCGATGTCCACCGCGTTGGTCCCCGGCTGCTTGGCCACGGCCACGGTGACCGCCGGCCGCTCGCCGGGCCGTTCGATGCCCTTGGCCGCCGCCGCCGGGCCGGTGCCCAGCCAGACGTAGGACTCGGGCTGGTCCGGGCCCAGGCGCACCGTGGCCACGTCGCGCAGGTACACCGGCCGCCCGTCGCGCACCGCCACGATGAGCTCGCCCACCTCCTCCGGCGTGGACAGGAAGGTGCCGGTCTGGACCGTGATCGCCTGGTCGTCGCGCACCAGGGCACCGGCCGGGCGGGTGGTGTTGGACAGCGTCAGGGCCCGGCGCAGGTCGTCCAGGTCCAGCCCGTACCCGGCCAGGGCCGCCGGCTCGAACAGCACGTGCACCACCTGGTCGGGGCCGCCGATGGTGTAGATGTCGCGGGTGCCCCGCACCCGCTTGAGCTCGGCCTCGATGGCGTGGGCCACCCGCTTGAGTTCGTGGGCACCGTAGGCGGGGTCGTCGCTCCACAGGGTCATGGTGACGATGGGCACGTCATCGATGCCCTTGGGCTTGATGAGCGGCTGGCCCACGCCGAGGCCCGGCGGCAGCCAGTCCTGCTTGGAGTACAGGGCGTTGTACAGGCGCACGATGGCGCGGGTGCGGTCCTCGCCCACGCGGAAGCGGACCGTGAGCACCGCCAGCCCGGGGCGCGACACCGAGTAGATGTGCTTGACCCCCTCCAGCTCCGACAGGATCTGCTCGGCGGGCGTGGTCACCAGGTGCTCCACCTCGCGGGCCGAGGCGCCGGGAAACGGGATGAAGACGTTGGCGAAGGTGACGTTGATCTGGGGCTCTTCCTCGCGCGGGGTGATGAGCACCGCCAGCAGCCCCAGCAGCAGGCCCGCCAGGGCCAGCAGCGGGGTGATCTCGGAGGCCTGGAACCGCCGGGCGACGCGGCCCGAGATCCCCAGTCCCTCACTCATGCCGGCGTGCCCGCCGATCCGCGAGCCAGGCGGCCGCGCGCACCGGGTCCAGGGCCACGGTCTCTCCCTCCCGGAGACCCGCCAGGACGACCTGGCGCTCGCCCACCCGCCGGCCGAGCCTCACCTGGCGCAGGCGCACCGCGTCACCATCCACCACGTACACGCCGGTCACTTCCGAGCGGTGCGTCACGGCACGCCGCGGAACCACCACCCGCCGCGACTCGCCCACGCGGAAGGCCATCTTGACGAACATGCCGGGGTAGATGCCGGCCCGGCCCGATTCCAGGCTGGCCCGCACCTGGAAGGTGTGGGTGGCGGGGTCGGCGTAGGGGCTGATGACCAGGCGCCCCGTGGTCACCACCTCGCCGCT
>JALSIK010000013.1 GCA_026990045.1 Chromatiales bacterium
CGCCCTCACCGACCCGGGCGCCTACGAGGTGGACGTGGACCAGGCGTGGCGGCGGGTGGCGGGGCGCAACAAGCTCGCCCCCCGGCAGCTTGCGGTGCTGGCCCACCTGGCCCGCTGGCGCGAGCAGGAGGCGCAGGCCCGCGACAAGCCGCGGCGCTGGGTGCTGTCCGACGACGCCCTGCTGACCCTGGCCCGGCTGCAGCCGCAAACCGCCGCCGCCCTGGGCCGCGTGCGCGGCCTCGACGGGCGCCAGCGGCCGGAGACCCTGCTCGCCGTGATCCGGGAGGCACGCGCCGTGCCCGAGGACCGGTGGCCGCAGCGCGAGATCGGCCGGCGCCTGAGCCCGGAGCAGGAGGCCGCGGTGGACCTGCTCAACGCCCTGGTGCGCAGCCGTGCCGCCGCCAGCCAGGTGAGCGCCGCCACGCTGGCCCCGCGCCGCGAGCTGGAACGGCTGGTGCGCGGCGAGCGCGACCTGCCCCTGCTCCACGGCTGGCGCCGCGAGATCGTCGGGGCCGAGCTGCTGGAGGTGCTCGACGGCGGGCGTTGCGTGGCCCTGTCCGGCGGCGCCCTGGTCACCCGCGCCGGCCCCTGATTCCCCGTGTCCGCCCCGCGCCGCCGCAAGCCCCGCTTCCGCTTTCCCTGGCGCGAGGGCAACGCGGTGCGGCTGCTGGCCGACGGCGACGCCTTCTTCCCGGCCATGCTGGGTGCCATCGCCGAGGCCCGCGAGGAGGTCCTGCTGGAGACCTACCTGGTGGAGTCGGGCCGGCTCATGGACCACTTCATCGATCTCCTGGCCGCCGCCGCCCGGCGCGGGGTGGCGGTGCGGGTCCTGCTGGACGACTACGGCGCCCGCGGCCTCGCCGCCGCCGACCGCGACCGGCTGCAGCAATCGGGCGTGCAGCTCCTGTTCTACAACCGGCTGCGCTACGGGGCCTGGCTCGACAACCTCTACCGCGACCACCGCAAGCTGCTCATGGTGGACCGCCGCGTGGCCTTCGTGGGCGGTGCCGGGCTCACCGACGACTTCGACCCGCGCCTCGCGGGGGAGGCGTTCTGGCGCGACATCATGCTGGAGATCCGCGGCCCGGTGCTGGCCGACTGGCGGGTCCTGTTCGCCGAGGTGTGGCAGGCCGCCGGCGGCCACTTCCCCGGGCCCGGGGACCCGCCGGCGCCCGCGGGCAGCGTGACCGGCCGCGTGGTCCACTCGGCCCATGGCCGCTGCCAGGAGATCAACCGCTCGGTCATCGCCGCCCTGCGCCGGGCCCGGCACCGCATCTGGATCACCAGCCCCTACTTCGTCACCAGCCACAAGCTGCGCCGGCTGCTGCGGCGCGCCGCCCGCCACGGCCTGGATGTGCGCCTGCTGCTGCCCGGCCCCTGCAGCGACCACCCGTGGGTGACCCACGCCGCCCGGGCCCGCTACGGCCGGCTGCTGCGCCACGGCGTGCGCATCTTCGAGTTCGCCGCCGGGTTCTCCCACGCCAAGGCCATCCTGGTGGACGACTGGACCTCCATCGGCTCCAGCAACCTGGACCGCTGGGACCAGCACTTCAACCTGGATGCCAACCAGGAGACCCGATCACCGGAGTTCGCGCGCGAGGTGGCGGCCTGGTTCGAGGCCCGGTTCCGGGACGGGGTGGAGCTGGACTGGGCGCAGTGGCGCCGGCGTCCCTGGCACCAGCGCCTGCGGGAATGGTTCTTCAACCTGGTGGTGCTGTGGCTGGACCGCATGTTCGGCCGCACGCCGCGGCGGTGAAATGCAGGAGCGGCCCCGGGCGGCATCGCTGCGCGGTGCCGCCCTACGTTCAGAGGACAGAAGACAGAGAACGGAGGGCGGAAGACAGTACGCAGGCCGGCTTGAGCGCCGCGAAAGCCGACGGTGAAAACGTGGCATCGCTGTGCGGTTCTGCTGTCCGTCTTCTGTCCTCCGTCTTCCGAACGCCGACACCCGGGTGATGCTGGGCGGCGGCATCGCTGCGCGGTGCCGCCCTACGGGATGCCGTCCTCTGTCTTCTGTCTTCCGTCTTCCGTCTTCCGAACGTAGGTCGGCTTGAGCACTGCGAAAGCCGACACCCCGGGCGGTCTCTCCGGCGGCATCGCTGCGCGGTGCCGCCCTACGTTCAGAGGACAGAAGACAGAGAACGGAGGGCGGAAGACAGTACGCAGGGTGGCTTGAGCGCAGCGAAAGCCGCACCGCCGGCGGGTGTCACGGCGGGGCACCGTCGCCAGCCGGCTCGGCGTAACGGCGACTGACTTCCAGCACGTCGTCCAGCAGGGACAGGAACACGTCCACCAGCTCCGGATCGAAATGGCGCCCGCGCTCGGCCTGGAGAAACTCCACTGCCTGCTCCACCGGCCAGGCCTTCTTGTACGGGCGCTGGCTGGTCAGCGCGTCGAACACGTCGGCCACCGCCACGATGCGGCCCACGAGGGGAATCTCTTCTCCCTTCAGACCCTGGGGATAGCCGCTGCCGTCCCACTTCTCGTGATGGGTGAGCGCGATCTCCGCCGCCATGCCCAGCAGCGGCGAGGAATGGCCGGAGAGGATCTTGGCCCCGATGGTGGTGTGGGTCTTCATGACCTCCCACTCGTCGGGTTCCAGCTTGCCCGGCTTGAGCAGGATGCGGTCGGGGATCCCGATCTTGCCGATGTCGTGCATGGGGCTGGCGTTGAGGATCATCTCCGCCTCGGCCTCGTCCATGCCGATGGCCCGGGCCATGAGCTGGGAATAGGTGCTCATGCGGATGATGTGCAGCCCGGTTTCGTTGTCCCGGTACTCCGCCGCCCGGCCCAGGTGGCGGATGACCTCCAGCCGGGTGTCCTGCAGCTCGCGGGTGCGGGCCTCCACCATCTCCTCCA
This sequence comes from Chromatiales bacterium, assembly GCA_026990045.1. Lineage (GTDB taxonomy): Bacteria > Pseudomonadota > Gammaproteobacteria > CAMYNG01 > CAMYNG01 > JALUTW01. The sequence continues at coordinate 2,860 of JALSIK010000013.1, forward strand.
GCACCCGGTTCTGGTCGCGCAGGTCGCGGTGCAGGAGCTGGACCTCCAGCATGTTGCGGATGCGGGTCAGCACCTCGGCCCGGTCCAGCGGCTTGGTGAGAAAATCCTTGGCCCCCGCGGCCAGGGCCCGCAGGCGGGTCTCGCGGTCCGCCTGGGCGGTGAGGATGAGCACCGGCAGATCGTTGCTGCCCTCGATCTCCCGCAGCTGGTCCATGACTGCGAAGCCGTCCACTTCCGGCATGTTGAGATCCAGCAGGACCAGGTCGACGCGCTCGGCGGCGTAGGCCGGGGCCACCCGGCGCGGGTCGGTGATGGCGGTGAAGTTGGTGTAGCCGGCCGCCGCCAGCATCTTCTCCAGCAGCTTGGCATTGACCGGCTCATCGTCCACGATGAGCACGCGGGCGGCCAGGATGCGCTCGCCCATGCTGCAAAAGCGCTCGGCGCCACCGGCAAGCGGCCGTCGTGGGGCAGTGGCACTCATGGGGGCCTCGGTCCGGTCCCGGTCTCCCTGCAAAATACCCTGGTTTGCATCCGCCCGCACCGGGGGCCGCGCTGGGCCATCCGGACCTGCGGGCCCTGGCGGCCCCGCGGACGAACAGTCCGTTCCCGGTCTATATCGTCCCGCACCGGCCACACTTTACACGGCCGGGCCGTCCCGGCCGCCCCCTCGACCGCCCCGCTGTCCCCCGTCAGCGCCGGCGGGCGGTCTTCTTCTTCGCGGCCTTCTTCTTCGCCGTCTTCCTGCGGGCCGTTTTCTTTTTCGCGGTTTTCTTCTTGGCCTTTTTCTTGGCTACCTTCTTCTTGGCGGCCTTCTTCTTCACGGTCTTCTTCTTGGCCACCTTCTTTTTCACCTTCTTTTTCGCCGCCTTTTTCTTGGCCTTCTTCTTGACGACCTTCTTCTTGGCCTTTTTCTTCACCGCTTTTTTCTTGGTGGCTTTCTTCTTCGCAGTCTTCTTCTTGGCCTTTTTCTTGGCCACCTTCTTCTTGGCGGCCTTCTTCTTCACGGTCTTCTTCTTGGCCGCAGTCTTTTTCTTGCCTGCCGTTTTCTTCTTGGCAGTCTTCTTCTTGGCCGCCGTCTTCTTCTTGGCGGCCTTTTTCCCGGCGGCTGCCTTCTTCTTGCCTGCCGGCTTCTTCTTGGCCGCGGCCTTCTTTTTCGCCGGCGCCTTCCCGGCCGGCGCGGCGGCGGGCTCCGCCGCCGGGGCGGGCGCGGCCTGGCCGCCCGGCAGGCTCTCGATCACCCGGGCCAGGTTGGCGAAGATCTCGTCGATCTCCCCCACGCCGGGCACCTCGCGCAGCTTGCCCTGCCTGCGGTAGTACTCGATGAGCGGCGCGGTCTGGGCCTCGTAGACCCGCAGCCGGTTGCTGATGGTGGCCTCGTTGTCGTCGGCGCGCTGGATCAGCTCGCCACCGCATTTGTCGCACTGGCCGTCGATGCGCGGCGGCGAGGTGTAGACGTTGTAGACCGCGCCGCAGGCGCTGCAGGTGCGCCGGCCCGTGAGCCGCTGCATGAGGATGTCGTAGTCCACGTCGATGAGAATGGCGGCCTGCAGCGGCCGGCCCAGGCGCGCGAGCAGGCGGTCCAGGGCCTCGGCCTGGGGGATGTTGCGGGGAAAGCCGTCGAGGATGAAGCCCTTCTGCGTGTCAGGTTCTCCCAGCCGCTCCTCGATCATGCCCAGAACGATGTCGTCCGAAACGAGCTGGCCCGCGTCCATGGCCGCCTTGGCCCGCAGGCCCAGGGGGGTGCCGCGGGCCACCGCGTCCCGCAGCAGGTCACCGGTGGAAATGTGGGCGACGCCGTAGCGTTCCACCAGCTTCTTGGCCTGTGTGCCCTTGCCCGACCCGGGGGCGCCCAGAAGTACGATTCTCATTGTTTTTCACTCCGCTTTGGTGTACCGGCTTGGCTGTTGTTGTGTGGCGGTCCGGCCCGCGGGCCGGGTCCGAAAAGACACTGGATCGACTGTAAACCTAATCCGGGATCGGGGCCAAGTCAACGCGCCGGCACGGGTTTTGCGCCCCGCATCCGGTCACGGGGACGGGGCGTTGCAGGCCCCCCGCCGGGCCCGGCCTTTTCCCGGCATCCCGCCGCCGGGCCGCCGGAAACCGGCCTGCCGGGACGGGGCGGGGCCGCCCCGCCCGCATATGGAGCGTGCAAGCGCTTGATTTGGCGCAGCCGGACCCCGACCTGTACCAGGCCCGGCACGCTGGAAAAGGCCGGGACGACCTTTTTCGACATCCTGCTAGAATAGCCCGCTTTTTCGCGGTTTCGGCAGAGTAATAAGAGGTCATCGACATGAACCTGGACAGGGTGGGCCCGGGAGCCAACCTCCCCGACGAGGTCAACGTCATCATCGAGATCCCCTCCCACAGCGACCCGGTGAAGTACGAGGTGGACAAGGAGACCGGGGCCATGTTCGTGGACCGGTTCATGAACACCGCCATGCACTACCCCTGCAACTACGGCTACGTGCCCCACACCCTGTCCGAGGACGGGGACCCGGTGGACGTGCTGGTGGTGGCCCCGGTGCCGCTCCTCAGCGGCTCGGTCATCACCTGCCGCCCGGTGGGACTGCTGCGCATGCGCGACGAGGCGGGACCCGACGCCAAGCTGCTGGCGGTGCCCACGGACAAGCTGTGCCGGCTCTACCGGGGCGTGCGGGGGCCGGACGACCTCCCGGAGCTGCTGCTGGCCCAGATCGCCCACTTCTTCGAGCACTACAAGGACCTGGAAGAGGGCAAATGGGTCACGGTGGAAGGCTGGGCCGATGGCGAGGCCGCGCGGGCCGAGATCATGGACTCGGTGCGCCGCTACGCCGAGGCCCCGGAGAAGCCCTGTTTCTGATGCGCGTCTGTATCCTCTCCGACAGCCACGACAACCGGCACCTGCTGGCCGAGGCGGGGTGCGACGCCGTGGCCCGCGGCGCCGAGGCCATCCTCCACTGCGGCGACGTGGTGGCCCCCACCACCTTGCGGGTGCTGCTGCCGCTGGACGTGCCGGTGCACGTCATCCACGGCAACAACATGGGCGACCTGGCCACCCTGTCCCGGCTGGCCCACCGCGACGACAACCGGCTCGCCTACCACGGCCAGGACGCGGCCCTCGAGCTGGCCGGGCGGCGGGTGTTCCTGGTCCACTTTCCCCACTACGCCCGGGCCCTGGCCGCCACCGGGGAATGGGACCTGGTGTGCTGCGGCCACGACCACCGCCCCTACGTGGAGCAGGTGCGCAACGTCGCCGGCGGCACCACCCCGGTGGTCAATCCCGGCACCGTGGCGGGGGTGGGGCACGAGCCCACCTACGTCCTGGCCGACCTGGATGCCATGACCTTCGAGGTGCTCCCGGTGCCCGTGCCCGGCGAGCTGGCCTACAACCGCACCCCGGTCACGCCCCACGAGTGAGTGGCAAGGGGAGAGGGGTGAGTGGCGAGGAGCGCCGCCCCCGGCGCGAAGGGCACGACGGCACGGCGGCCGCGCCCGCAGCCCTATTCTTCGGCCGGGGTATTGGATGCCACCCAGCGCTCGCCGTCGCGCAGGCGCTCCTTCTTCCAGAACGGCGCGCGGCTCTTGAGCTCCTCCATGAGATACCGGCAGGCGGCGAAGGCCGCCGCCCGGTGGGCCGACCAGGCGGCGGTGACCACGATGGGCTCGCCCGGCGCAATCTCCCCCACGCGGTGGACCAGGAGCACGTCCAGCAGGTCCCAGCGCTGCATGGCCTCGCCGGCGATGCGCTCCAGGTGGGCCTCGGTCATGCCCGGGTAATGCTCCAGGAACATGCCCTCCACCGTCTCGTCATCGTTGAAGTCCCGCATGGTGCCCACGAACACCGCGGTGGCGCCGAAGGCGCCGGGGCGCAGGGACCGCTGG
>JALSIK010000014.1 GCA_026990045.1 Chromatiales bacterium
CAGCCAGACCTCCACCGGCTGCTGCACCACGCGGCCCCGGTCCTGTGCACCCAGCACCTGCAGGTGGCGGCGCAGGGCCTCGGCCGCCCCGGCCTGCTGCTCCACGAACACCGCCTCGCGCGCACCGCGGGACAGGGCCTCCAGGCCCAGGGCTCCGCTGCCGGCGAAGAGATCCAGGCAGCGGCTGCCGGCGACCACGGGGGCGAGCCAGTTGAACAGGGTCTCCCGCACCCGGTCCGGCGTGGGCCGCAGGCCGGCCGCGCCGGGGAAGGTGAACCGCCGCCCGCGCCAGTCCCCGCCGATGATGCGCAGGCGATGGGACGGGCGCGGGTTCACCGGGCCGGCGGCGTCGCGGGCCCCACCACCACGGTCACGAAGGCCTCCGGCTTCACCCGGCGCCGGAAGGCGTCGCGGATGGCCTCCACGGTGACCGCCTCCACCCGGGCGTTGAAGGTGGCGAGGTAGTCCAGCGGCAGGCCGTAGAAGCCGATCATGGCCACGTACCCGGCGATGTCGCTGTTGGAGTCGATGCGCAGCGGGAAGCCGCCGGTGATGTTCTTCTGCGCATGCGACAGCTCCTCCGCCGTGGGGCCCTCGGCGACGAACCGGCGCACGGTGTCCTCCAGCAGCTTCAGCGCCTCGTCGGCCTGCCCGGCCTGGGTCTGCATGCCCACCACGAACGGCCCCGCCACGCGCATGGGCGCAAAGTAGCTGTAGGCGCTGTAGGCCAGGCCGCGCTTCTCGCGCACCTCGGTGAGAATGCGCGAGGAAAACCCGGAGCCGCCCAGGATGTGGTTGCCCACGTAGAGGGCGAAGTAGTCGGGATCACCGCGCTTCATCCCGGCCTGGCCCATGAGGATGTGGACCTGGCTGGAGGGATGGGCAATGCGCTGCATCCCGCCCCGGGTCGCGGGCACCGGCGGCAGCGGCGGCGCGGCCTCGCCCCGCGGCAGGCCGTCGGCCAGCCGTGCGGCCAGGGCCCCGGCGCGGGCGCGATCCACGTCGCCCACGATGACCAGCACCAGGTTGGCGGCCACGTAGTGGCGGCGGTGGAAGTCGCGCACCGCCTCCACCGTGAGCGCGCGCACCGAGGCCTCGGTGCCGGTCACCGGCGCGGCATAGGGATGCCCGCCGTACAGGGCCCGGTAGAAGGCCTTGGCCGCCAGCTCGTCCGGCTGCTGCTTCTCGTCCGCCAGCACCACCAGGGTGCGCTCGCGCTCGCGGGCGAACTCGGCCGCATCGAAGCGGGGGCGCTGGACCACCGCCGCCAGGGTCTCCAGCGCCGGGTCCAGGTAGGCGGGATCGCTGAGGCTGCGCAGGCTCACGGTGGCCGAGTCGCGGCCCACGTCGACGCCGTAGACGGCGCCCAGGTCCTCGAAGCGCTCGGCCACGGTGTCGGTGTCCCACTCCCCGGCCCCCTGGTCCAGCAGCAGGGCGGTGAGCCGCGCCAGGCCCGGCCGGTCGCCGTCGCGGGCGGAGCCCGCGTCGAACACCAGGCGCACGTCCACCATGGGCAGCTGCGGCGCGTGGACGTACAGCACCCGCGCCCCCTTGTCGCTGCGCCAGGCTTCGATGGCGAGCCCCGTGCTCACCGCGCCGGCCTGCTCCCCGCGCTCGGTGCGCGGCGTCCACAGGGCCAGCACCAGCAGCACCGCCACCAGCGCCAGCACCACGAACAGAAAACGCCTGCTGCCCAACATGTCCCGTGCCTCAGTGGTGACGGCCGCCGGCCGGCGGCGCCGGTTTGGCCTCGTCCAGCGGCAGCGGCTCCAGCACCGCCACCACCAGGCGGTCGTCGGTGAAGTACTTGCGCGCCACCGCCTGGACCTGCTCCGCGGTGACGGCCTTGACCCGCGGCACGTACTCCGCCGCCCGCCGCCAGCCCAGGCCCACCGTCTCCAGCCGGCCCAGGCGCATGGCCTGGTAGAACACCGAGTCGCGCTCGAACACGTCATCGGCCACCACCTGGGCCTTGATGCGCGCCAGCTCGGCCGCGCTGACGGGCTCGTTCTTGAGGCGCTCGATCTGCGCCCGGATGGCGGCCTCCACCTCGGCCACGGTGCGGCCGTTGGCGGGGGTGGCGTCGATGACGAAGCGCTGGTCCTGGCGCGAGTACAGGTCGTAGCCGGCATCGGCGGCGGCGGCGATCTTCTGCGCCCGCACCAGCTCCCGCGGCAGGCGCGCGCTCTCGCCGCCGGCCAGCACGCCGGCCAGCACCTCCAGGGCATAGGCCTCCCAGTCGGGTTCGGCGGTGGCCAGCACCGGGGTCTGCCAGCCCATGACCAGGTAGGGCAGCCGCGCCGGCGCCTTGACCGTGATGCGGCGCAGGCCGCGCTGGGGCATCTCCACCCGCGGCTTGGGTGGGGCCGCCTCGCGCCGGGGCAGCGGCCCGAAGTACTTGCGGGCCAGGGCCAGCACCTGCTGCGGGTCCACGTCGCCGGCCACCACCAGGGTGGCGTTGGCCGGCGTGTACCAGCGTCGGTACCAGTCCTGCAGGTCGGCCAGGGTCAGGTGCTCCAGGTCCACCATCCAGCCGATGACCGGGTGCCGGTAGGGGCTGTTGAAATAGGCCGCGGCGTTGAACTGCTCCCAGGTCAGGGCCCGCGGCTTGTCCTCGGTGCGCAGGCGGCGCTCCTCCATCACCACCTTGCGCTCCTTGTCGAACTCGGCCTCCTGCAGCAGCAGGTTGACCATGCGATCGGCCTCCAGCTCCAGCGCCACCGGCAGGCGCGAGCGCTCCAGCAACTGGAAGTAGGCGGTGTAGTCGGCGCCGGTGAAGGCGTTCTCGCGGCCGCCGTTCTCGGCGATGATGCGGGAGAACTCGCCCGGGCCGTGGCGCCGGGTGCCCTTGAACATCATGTGCTCCAGCACGTGGGAGATGCCGGTGATGCCGTCGTGCTCGTAGCCGGCCCCCACCTTGTACCAGACCTGGGACACCACCACCGGCGCCCGGTGATCCTCCTGCACCAGCACCTTCATGCCGTTGTCCAGCACGAACTCGTGCACGGTCTGGGCCGGCGCCGGTGCCGCCAGCAGCAGCAATGCGGACAACAGGCCCGCGCGCATGGTCATGGACGGGTTTCTCCCTGGTTGGTTTCCCGGCCGCGGGCACGGGCGTTCACGCGCCCGCACCCGGCGGTGGTAGGATAACGCATCCGGACCGGCGCCGCGCAGGCGCCGGTCCCGTGCTGTGACCACCGCGCAGGATGTTTGGTTTCAACAAATCGCGTCCCCGGGACGACGGCGGCGACCGCCGCGGGCTGTTCGGCCGCCTGCTGGCGGGGCTGGCCCGCACCCGCCACGGGCTCACCGACGCCCTGGCCGCGCTGGCGCGCGGTCGCGGCGAGGTGGACGACGAGCTGCTGGAGGAGCTGGAGACCCTGCTGCTGGCGGCCGACGTGGGCGTGGACACCACCCGCCGCATCATGGCGGGGCTGGAGCGGGAGATCGCGCGCGGCCGGGTGCGGGATCCCGGGGCCCTCATGGAGGCCCTGCGCGCGGCGCTGGCGGAGATCCTCGCCCCCTGCAGCCGGCCGCTGGCCATCGACGACGCGCACCGGCCCT
>JALSIK010000015.1 GCA_026990045.1 Chromatiales bacterium
GTCATCCTCATGGTGGGCGTCAACGGGGCCGGCAAGACCACCACCATCGGCAAGCTGGCCCACCGCTTCAAGACCGAGGGCCGCTCGGTGATGCTGGCCGCCGGCGACACCTTCCGCGCCGCGGCGGTGGAGCAGCTCCAGCGCTGGGGCGAACGCAACGATGTCCCGGTGGTGGCGCAGGCGCCGGGGGCCGACGCCGCCTCGGTGATCTACGACGCCCTGGCCTCGGCGCGGGCCCGCGGCGTGGACGTGCTCATCGCCGACACCGCCGGGCGCCTGCACACCCAGGGCCATCTCATGGAGGAGCTCAAGAAGATCCGGCGGGTCATGGCCAAGCTGGACGACACCGCCCCCCACGAGGTGATGCTGGTGCTCGACGCCGGCACCGGCCAGAACGCCCTGGCCCAGGCCCGCCAGTTCCACGAGGCGGTGGGCGTGACCGGCATCACCCTGACCAAGCTGGACGGCACCGCCAAGGGCGGCATCATCTTCGCCATCGCCGACGCCCTGGGCCTGCCCATCCGCTTCGTGGGGGTGGGCGAGGCGGCCGAGGACCTGCGCCCCTTCGACGCCGGCGAGTTCATCGACGCCCTGTTCGCCGGCGCCGGCGAGGGGGCGGCGGACGGCGCGGGCAGCGGATGATCCGCTTTTCCAACGTCACCAAGCGCTACCCCGGGGGCCACGAGGCCCTGAGCGACGTGAGCCTGCACCTGGCGCCGGGGGAGATGGCCTTTCTCACCGGCCACTCGGGCGCGGGCAAGAGCACCCTGCTCAAGCTCGTCGCCCTGCTGGAGCGCGCCACCCGCGGCCAGGTGGTGGTCAACGGCCAGAACCTGGCCAAGCTGGGGCGGCGCCGGGTGCCCTTTCTCCGGCGCCACATCGGCATCATCTTCCAGGACCACCGCCTGCTGCTGGACCGCACCGTCTACGACAACGTGGCCCTGCCCCTGGTCATCGCCGGCTTTCCCGCGCGCGAGATCGGCCGCCGCGTGCGCGCGGCGCTGGACAAGGTGGACCTGCTGGGCAAGGAGCGGGCCTCCCCCGTCACCCTGTCGGGCGGCGAGCAGCAGCGGGTGGGCATCGCCCGGGCCATCGTGACCAAGCCGCCCATCCTGCTGGCCGACGAGCCCACCGGCAACCTGGACCCGGAGCTGTCGCGCGAGATCATGGGCCTGTTCGACCAGTTCAACCAGGTGGGGGTCACGGTGCTGGTGGCCAGCCACGATCTCGATCTCATCCGCACCATGAACAAGCGCATCCTGGTGCTCAGGCAGGGGAGACTGGTGGATGACACCGCGGCCGCCGCCTGAGCCCGGCCCCGACGGCGTGCGCGCCCCGGCCGGCCCCGGTGACCGCCGCCTCGCCACCCGGCTGGCCACCTGGGCCCTGCGCCACGCCCAGGTGTTCTTCGAGAGCCTGGGGCGGCTCAGCCGCACGCCGTTTTCCACCCTCATGACCGCCGCGGTCATCGGCATCGCCCTGGCCCTGCCCGCGGGGCTGCACGTGATCCTCAAGAACCTGCAGCAGCTGGGCGGGGGCCTGGAGAGCGCCGCCCGCATCTCCCTGTTCCTGAAGAAGGACACCTCCGAGGCCGCGGCCCGGCGCATGGTGCGCGAGCTCTCGGCCCTGCCCGAGGTGGCGCGGGTCCGCTACATCTCCCGGGACGAGGCCCTGGCCGAGTTCAAGCGCCTGTCGGGTTTCGGCGCCGCCCTCGACGCCCTGGCCGAGAACCCCCTGCCCGCGGTCATCGTGGTCACCCCCGCCCTGCGCCAGGCCCCGGAGGCGGCCGCGCGCCTGCTGGCGAAGTTCAAGGCCTACCCGGCGGTGGACCTGGCCCAGCTCGACCAGCAGTGGATCCAGCGCCTCTACGCCCTCATGGACATCGCCGCCCGCGGGGTGCAGGTGCTGGCGGTGCTGCTGGCCCTGGGCGTGGTGCTGGTGGTGGGCAACACCATCCGCCTGGCCATCCAGAACCGCCGCGACGAGATCGTGATCATCAAGCTCATCGGCGGCACCGACGCCTTCATCCGCCGGCCGTTCCTCTACGCCGGCTTCTGGTACGGCCTCATGGGCGGCGCCGCCGCCTGGCTGTTCATCGCCCTGGCCCTGGGCGCCCTGGCCGGGCCGGTGGACCAGCTCGCCGCCCTCTACCACAGCGGCTTCAGCCTGCAGGGACTGGGGGCGGAGGGGGCCGCGGTGCTCATGGGCCTGAGCGTGGCGCTGGGCCTGGCCGGGTCGTGGCTGGCGGTGGGACGCCACCTGCGGGCCATCGAGCCGCGCTGACGGGCCCCGGGGCGCTCAACCTCTCCGCCCGTCGGTCGAAAACTACCGTTGGGGCCGGCAAAACCCTGCGGCTCCCGTGGCGACTGCTAGGATAAAAGGCATGGCGCAGCAGCATACCCGCATCATGGTCGTGGACGGGTCCACCGTCTCGCGGGCCATCCTGTCCCGGATCCTGCGCCAGGAGATCGAGGGCGCCGAGGTCGTCGAGTGCCAGACCGGGGCCGAGGCCCTGGACCGGCTGGAGAACGAGCCCTTCGATCTCGTCACCACCGCCCTGCTGCTGCCGGACATGGACGGCCTGGACCTGTCGCGCAAGCTGCGCAAGTCCCGCCGCCATCACTACACCCCGGTGGTGGTGGTCTCGGGCGACGCCGACGCCCGCCTGCTGCGCGAGGGCTTCAAGGCCGGCGTCACCGACTACTTCGACAAGTCGCAAGGCTACAAGGCCTTCGGCGGCTTCATCAAGTCCTTCATCACCCGCCACTCGGGCCTGGTGGGCCGCATCCTGTTCGTGGAGGACAGCCGCACCGCGGCCGCGGTCACCTGCGACATCCTCCAGAACCACGGCCTGCAGGTGGACCACTACACCTCGGCCGAGGCGGCGCTGGAGGCGCTGGAGAACATCGACTCCCGGCTCCGCGACAGCGCGGACCGCGGCGGCTACGACCTGGTCATCACCGATTTCTACCTCAAGGGCAGCATGACCGGGGGCGACCTGCTGCACGCGGTGCGGGCCAAGATGCACTACTCCCAGCAGGAGCTGCCGCTGCTGGTGATCACGGGCACCGACGACTACCAGACCCAGGTGGAGGTGTTCCACGCCGGGGCCAACGACTTCGTGGCCAAGCCCATCGTGGAG
>JALSIK010000016.1 GCA_026990045.1 Chromatiales bacterium
AGAAGGCGCGGGCCTTGCGGGACCGGCTGCACGAGAACGGCTACCTGCCCGGGGACCCGGAGGCGGACCCCTCCAGCGCGCAGGCGGCGGGCACGTAGGGCGGCACCGCGCAGCGACACACCGGCTTGGCGCGTCTTTCCGTTATCCATCATCTGTCATCTGTCCTCCGGCCCCGGCCCTGCTGCGCGATGCCGCCGTGGCGGGGCGGCGGCTTTCGCGATGCTCAAGCCGCCCTACGCTGGCTGGAGGCGGACTTCGAGAGCAAGGACATCCGCCCCGCGCTGGGGTGGGCGGGGTTGGAATTTGCCCGGGATGTGGATGAGAGCATCAAGAGGATGTATCAGGCTGGGAAAATAATCGAAGTCAACCAGACTCCCTGGCTCAAGTCGCATTCGGGGATGCAGGAGCCCCGGGGAGAGCTGGGGGAGATACTGCGGCAGAAGTCCTATCACGATGCCATCGTAGAACCCATGCTGAAGACCACGGGTTTTGGGCGCTACCCCAGGAAGGGCGGGTGAGCGGAAGATGAAGCGGCTGTACCGCCTGCTGCTGGCGGTCCTCATTGTCACCGGAGTCTGGGGCTGCGATGGCGGCACTGCGGTGGCCCGGCAGGCCGACCGCTGGGTCATGTCGCTCAGCGTGTCGAGCGACGGGCGCCACGCGGTGAGCGTGCATGCCGACCGGCGGGTGGTGCTGTGGGACCTGGAGCGCAGGACCAGCAAGGTCATTTCCACCAATGGCAACCTGTACAGCGCCTACTTCGTGAAGGGGCGGGACCTGTTTCTGTGGCAGGACCTTGACGACGTGGTGCACCTGACGCGGCTGGACGGGACGGATGAGCGGAGGTGGAAGCATTTTCCCACCTATGGCCATGTGATCTCGTCGGATCTGGCGCATTACTTTTCCTCGGACAAGCGGTGGAACGTCTACCACGGATACGGTGGTGACATGCAGCCAGTGAAGAAGGACGGGGACAATCCGAGTTTTCTGGGCAGCGGGAAGCTGCTGAACATGCAATTGTCGTCTGGCGACAGGCTGTTGCTGACTGCTGGTGCAGAATATGACTGGGACAACAAGGACATCCGGCCGAGATATCCGGCGGTAGTGGAGGGTCAGCGCAGCTCCGAGTATGCGGGGACGGTGGTGTGGGATGTTGCAACGTTGAAGCCGCTGGCGGTTTTGTATGGTCATGCGGTCAAGACCCATGCCACTTTCAGCCCGGATGGGAGGTATGTGGTGAGTGGGGGAGAGAACAGTCGTGTTTATGTTTGGGATGCGAAAACTCGGAAAAAATTATTCAAGCTTGGATCGTTGACGCGCGGAATCGTAGTTGACAAGTCCAGGGGGCCTGGCAACTGGGTGTGGGACAAAACCGGCCTGATTGATCAACCAAAGGATTTTTCTGGTGATGCTGTTCTGGCCGTAAAATTTATTGACATCGACAACCACTACCTCCGTTTCACTGCCTACCAACACTACGCCATCCTCTACTCCATCGACAGCCCGCTGCCGCTGAAGTACCTGGACCTGGGGACGCGGCCGTTTCCGGCCACGCGGGACTACTCGCGCAACACGGCCATCGACACGGCGCCGGCGGCGGGGATCCTGGTCATGGGCCAGGCCGTGGGGCCGGGCATCAACGTGTACAAGTACGACAAGGCGACGCAGACGCTGAAGCGGGTCTGGGTGGCGAGATGACCGCGTAGGGCGGCACCGCGCAGCGGCCTGCCGGTTCGGCGCCCCTTTCCGTCGTCCGTCATCTGTCCTCCGGCGCCGGCACCGCTGCGCGATGCCGCCGTGGCACGGCGGCGGCTTTCGCGGTGCCCAAGCCGCCCTGCGCTTACTGCGCCCCTGCGTTGAAAGGGATCATGGCTGACGGTGCGATGCTTCGGCATCGCACCCTACGCGTTTGTTACAGCTTGCGGCGCATGCGCAGGTGTTCGATGCTCCCGAACAGGGTGTGGCCGGGTCCCAGCACTTCGTAGCCGTGGCGCAGGTAAAAACCGGCCGCGGTGGTGCGGGCATCCAGCACCGCGGTGGCGGCACCCATTTCACGCGCCCAGCGTTCCAGCAGCAGGAGCACGCGGCGGCCGAGTCCCTGGCCGCGCCGGGCCGGGGCCACGGCCATGTAGCGCAGGCGCGCGGTGTCCGGGGTTTCCAGGTGAACGCGCCCCACGGCGGCCACTTCGCCACCGGCCAGCACGACGACGGCGTGACGGGCGTCGTCCTCGCGGTCGTCGCGTTCACTGCCGCGGGGCTGGTTCCACGGTGCGCGCAGGACCGTCCAGCGCAGTTCGTAGTAGGCGGCCCGCTCGGCGTCATTGCGCGGCGGGCCGGCCCAGGTCACGGGCGGGCCCGGATCAGGCGAAGACGACCCAGGTGGTGGCAATGTACTTGACCCCGGCCTCCAGCGTCACCCCGCGGTGCTCGTGGGTCCAGAAGGGCGGGAACAGCAGCAGCTTGCCCTCCTCGGGGCGGATCTTGACTTTCTGGTACAGGAATTCCGTTTCACCCCCGGGCCCGGGAACGTCGTTGAGGTACCACACGGCCACGAGCTGGCGCATGGCGAACTCGTGGCTGCCGCCGTCGATGTGCCAGTGATAGTACTCGCCGGGGAGGGTGCGCTGGATGGCGTAGCCCATGTCCTTGAACGGGCCCTTGAAGAAGGGAAAGGTTTCCCGGAATTCCTTGATGGCCAGTCCCAGGGATCTGAACAGGGCCTGGTCCACGTCCTTCCAGTGCGGCTTGCCGCTGACCACGAGGTCGGTGGACTTCTTGATGGAGCGGTCGCGCTGGGCGAGCTGGCCGATGCGTCCCTCGTACTGTTCGCCGGTGGCGGCCTCGAAGCGCTCGATCATGGCGCTGCACTGCTCGGGGGCCAGGGCCCCGGGTTTTTCGAAGATGAAACTGTTGGGTGCCACTTCGCGCAGGGTGGAGAGGGGCGGCCGGGCGGCCTGGATCTCGGGGGCATTCATGGGCGATACCGGTAAAGAGTGCAGGGGCATTGCATTCTCTACAGGCGCCGGGTTTCGATCAAGTCCTCGAGGGAGGCGCTGCCATCCAAGCGGAGCATGTCCCGGGCCACGGCCAGCCAATGGTCCCGGCCCCGGCGCGCGGTCTCGGCGATGCGGGAGAGGGAGCCGGTGTCGCGCCAGTGTTCGTAGGCGGCGCGCAGGGCGGGGAACAGTTCGCCGCGCATGCCGTTGAGGTTGGCCATGTAGAAGTGGATGGAGGCGGGATGCCCGCGCTCCACCAGGCCGGGAAGGGTGGAGAGGCAGTCGGCCAGGAGGTCGCGCACCGCGCGGGCCAGCAGCTCGGCGCGGGACCGGGGCAGGCGGGCCAGCAGCTCGCGCCAGCCTTCGCCCAGCAGGCGTCCGGCCTCCACCTCGCCCAGCTCGTGGAGGCGCACGGTCTCCAGCTCGCGGTCGGTCATGGCGTCCAGGGCGGCCTCCAGGTGGGTGTCGAAGTCGTAACAGGCGATGGCCCGGCCCATGGGATTGTCCGGCTTCTGCCAGCGCCATTCCTCCACCCGCTGCCACAGGTAGCGGCGGAGCGATTCCCGGCGCAGGAAGACCATGCCGTCGCGGCTCATGGCCGGCGGCGCCGACAGGTCCCGGGCCAGTTCGCAGCCGGCGGTGAAGATGGTGCAGCCGTCGTGGTCGTCGCGGCGTTCCAGCCGGGCGAGGAAGAAGTGGGGGCGGCCGCGGTGGCCGTAGCCGGCGCTGTAGACCAGGCCCAGTGACGCCAGGCGCTCGTTGATGGCATGGTCGTCGAAGGGGTCCAGGAGGGCGCCGTCGAGCTCCAGGGGCTGGAACTCGGCATCCTCCAGGCGGGACCACAGGGCCTCGCGCTCGGTGAGCCAGCGGGCCAGGGAAGCCCTGGGGAGTTCGTCCCCGTAGCCCAGGCCTTCTTCCCAGCGGAAGAACTCGCGCATCTTCAAAAGGTATATGCAGAGCGTGTCCTCCCCCGCGTGGCGGGCATCGGCCACGTGGCAGTTGTGCTGGACGGTGCGGCGAATGGCCTCGACGGGGCTGGGCATGGGAAATCCGGTCACGGCCCTTGTATGGGGAGCAAAACCCCAGGAAAATACTCTGGAAATCATGTTAGCACGGCCGTCCGGGGGGCGCCAGACGCGGGCGGCGGTTGCCACGCTCCCGCGAGGGTGGTTTCATATCGCGCCCCGGACACCGACGGCCAGGAGGTCACCCGCCGTGAGAGTCAGAACCCGGACCAAGTGGAACCAGAAGGACCAGCCCCGCGATTTCGACCAGGTGGGCAGCGCCCTGGCGTTCAACGCCTGGCGTATCGCCACCGCGGCGCTGCTGGAGCTGGAGAACGAGGGGTTCCAGACCGACACCCAGAAGCAGCGCCTGGACATCATTCTGGAATTCCTCGTCTTCCTGCTCCATTCCACCGACCGGCTGGTGTACGGCCGGGTGTCGGACCAGGACCGGGCCGGGCTCATCACGGCCTTCGCCCGCCACGTGGACCGCATCGTGCGCGACAATGCGCGGGACACGCGCGGGGCGGAGGAGTACGCCGGTGGCATCATCGATCTGATCAACGAGATCTCCAACGAGTACGTGGAGTATCCCTTCACCGACGGCGAGCCGTCCTTCAGCTACCTGCGGGTGTTCGCCGATCGCGTGGCGGCGCGCATGGGGCCCAGGGACAACAAGTGGATCCTGGACCACGTGATGCAGGTGGAGGGGCCGGAGTCCATCCGCGCACTCAGGAAGGCCCTGCGCAGCCTGGTGCCGGAGACGAAAAACCCCGCCACCGCCGGCTGACGGTGCGGGGCCTTTCCAGCGCCCGGGAGGGCGCGGTTACTTCTTGAGCCAGTTGCTGAAGCCGTCGGTCTTCTTGGCCTGGCCGTCGGCGTAGCCGGCTTCGTAGGCCTCGGTGATGCGCTGCTCCTCGCGCTTGGGGTTGAGCAGGTAGCCGCACTGCCAGCCCACGATGTACTCGGGATCCACGCCGGCCTGTTCCATCTTGGTCACGGTCTCGTAGTAGGTCTGGTTCATGACTCGTTTCTCCTCTTGCAGCAAGATCGTCGACGATTGCGTTGGGTTCAGGTGTTCCTGGCCGCCTCGAAGCGTTCGCGCGCGGCCCCCGATGCGATGGCCCGGCGGGCCATGTCGGCCCCTTCCTTCAGGCCGGCGGCGCGGCCCAGGTGATGGAGCACCAGGGCCGCGCCGTAGATGAGTTCGTCCTGCGCCGGCCCCTCCTCGCCGGCCAGGGCGGCCAGTCCCTTTTCGGCGGCCACCGCCGCGGCCGCGTCGCTGTCGATGGCGGTGGCGATGGAGTCACCCCGGGGGGCCGGCGGCAGGTCCGCCGGCAGGGGCACCGCGCGGGTGTCGCGGTGGATGCCCAGGTCCGCGGGATTGATGTCCAGCACTTGTTCCTCGCCCCGGTCGTGGTAGTACCACACCTTGGCCGGCTGCTGCAGGGAGGGAATGATACCGCCCTCGACGCCGCGCACGATGAGGGCGCTGTCGAAGCCGGCCTCCCGCGCCAGCGAGGCGTAGACGGGCGGATAGGCCTTGTGCACGTAGCCGGTGAGGAGGTGGGTGGCCTTGCGGCCCCGGATGGGGCCCACCAGCACCTCCACCGTGGTGAGCACGGTGCGCTTGACCATGGTGGCGCGCAGGGGCACCAGGTCGTGCAGGGCCGGGCACCACGCCCGCTGGTCCACGTAGGTCCAGCCCGGCCCGTCCCCGCCCAGCCGGGCCGCGGCCTCGGCGGGGGAGAGGTCCACCGGGATGCCGGCCGCCCGGAGGACCTTGCGGTGGGTGATGCCGAACTTGGGACCCACGGCGTCGAGGCCGTGGGAGACGGCCGGCAGCCCCAGCGCCGCCAGCACCGCGGGCAGAAAAGGAGAGGCCGGCAGGCCGCGGGTGTAGCCGTCGTAGGGGTCGGCCACGTCCACCACCTCGTCCACCGGGGCGGTGGTGATGTCCGCGGCCTCGACGATGGCCCGGAGCACGCCCCGGTTTTCCTCGTCGGTCTCGCGCTTCATGCGCAGGGCGATGAGGAGGATGGCGGTCTGGACCGGGTCCGCCTGGCCGCCGAGGATCACGCCCATGGCGGCGCGGGCCTCGTCCAGGGACAGGTCCTTGCTGTATTCAGGGCCGGTGGCGACCTTCTGAATACATTCACGCATTAAAAGTGTGGGAGTCGACACCCGATTTTCCACCCGGCGGCTGGCCTGTGACTGTACCCGGCAGGCACGGGCATCCCCCGCCACGCGCAGTCCGGGCGCGGCAAGTATAACCAAGCCCTATCGGGCCATTTATATCCCCTAGGGGGTAGGCCGCCGGCCGGATCCCATTGCAAAAGAGGGACCTGGGGGGATTTTCTCCCGCTGGCGCCGGATTCGCGGTAAAATCGCCCACCCGGTAAAGATTTACTGATTTGCTCAGGAACTTGCGGAACACCCATGTCGGCCAGCGAGGATTCCATGGAACTGCAAAGCGGCATCGCGGCCTTCGAGGCCAAGCATTTCTCCCGCGCCATGCAGCTGCTGTCGCCGCTGGCGGAGCAGGGCGAGCCCGAGGCCCAGTACCGGGTGGCCATCATGTACCAGAACGGGCTGGGCGTGGCGCGCAACGGCGCGACGGCTGAGAAGTGGATGCGCAAGGCCGCGGAGCAGGGCTTCGCCCTGGCCCAGCACGGCCTGGGCTTCATGTACCTGGAAGGG
>JALSIK010000017.1 GCA_026990045.1 Chromatiales bacterium
CCACCGGCCGTTCCAGGGTGTGCAGCAGCCGCACGCTGCCCGGGGCCACGCCGATGAGCACCTGCTCGCCGCCCACCTGCACCAGCACGATGCGCTCCCGCTGGCCCACCGGCAACGCCGACAGTACCCGCAGCGCCCCCCCGGAGCCCGCCTGCAGGCCGCCCATGCGGCGCATGAACCAGGCCACGGCGAAGATGAGCCCCACCACTACCAGCAGCCCGCCCAGGGTCTGCAGGTAGTCGCCCACGCCCACCGGCTCGCCCAGGCCCGGCCGCACGGGTGCCGCCTCCTCCGCCCCCGTCACCGGCAGCGACACGAGCCAGCCCGCGGCCGCCGGCACCAGGGCACGGCAGAACTGACAAGACACCCGCTTCATTTGAGCTTCTTGACCCGCTCCGCCGGGCTGATGACATCGGTCAGGCGGATGCCGAACTTCTCGTTCACCACCACCACCTCGCCGTGGGCGATGAGGGTGCCGTTGACCAGCACGTCCAGCGGCTCGCCCGCGAGCCGGTCCAGCTCCACCACCGAGCCCTGGTTCAACTGCAGCAGGTTGCGGATGTTGATCTGGGTGCGGCCGATCTCCATGGAGATGGTGACCGGGATGTCCAGGATCACGTCGAGGTTGACGTCCTCACCCCCGCCCTGGGACTCGTCCACGAGGTCTTCCAGGGGCGCGGACTGCGCCTCCCCCCCCGCGGCCGCCTGCTCGCCGTCCTGGCCGGCCTCCGCCAGGGCCTCGGCCCACTCGTCCATCACCTCGCCGTCTTCGGACTCACTCATGACTTGCCTCCTGACAGGACCATCGGCAGCGTCTCCGCCTTGATGGGAGACCTGATGGGTTCACGAATCTTCACCGCCATGTTCCCCCGCGAGACGCCGAACTGGCCGCGGAAGACCGGGATGTCGTTGCTGAGCAGGGTTGCGCTCTCCGGCGGATCGATGGGAATGACGTCGCCCGCATCCAGCTTCATCAGGTCGCGCAGCGACATGGTGATCTCGGTCAGCACCGCCCGCAGCTCCACCGGGGCGGTCTTGATCTCCTCGCGCAGGGCGATGGACCAGCGCTCGTCCACCTCGGAGCGGTCACTCTGCACGCCGGCGTCCAGCAGCTCACGGATGGGCTCCACCATGGAATAGGGCATGGTGAAATGAAAATCGCCGCCGCCGCCCTCCAGCTCGATGTGGAAGCTGTTCACCACCACCACCTCGGTGGGACTCACGATGTTGGCGAACTGGGGATTCACCTCCATGTTCATGAACTCGAACTTGATGTCCAGCACCGGCGACCAGGCCTCCACCAGGTTCTCGAAGGCGTTTTCCAGGATCAGGCTGATGACGCGGCGCTCGGTGGGGGTGAACTCGCGGCCCTCGATCTTGGTGTGGTAACGGCCGTCGCCGCCGAAGAAGTTGTCCACGATGATGAACACCAGCTTGGGATCGAGCACGCACAGGGCGGTGCCGCGCAGCGGCCGCACCTTGACCAGGTTGAGACTGGTGGGCACGAACAGCGAGTGGACGTACTCGCTGAACTTCATCATCTGCACGCCGCCGACGGAAATCTCCGCCGTGCGCCGCAGCATGTTGAACAGGCTGATGCGGAACAGGCGGGCGAAGCGCTCGTTGACCATCTCCAGCGTGGGCAGGCGCCCGCGCACGATGCGATCCTGGCTGGCGAAATCGTAGGGGCGGGCGGTGCCGTCGAACTCGGCATCGTCCTCGGTATCGACGGCGCCGGAATCGACCCCGTGCAGGAGGGCGTCGATCTCGTCCTGGGACAGAAGGTCGTTGACTGCCATGGCGTACCGCTACTGCATGATGAAGCTGGTGAAATAAACGGCCTCGACGCCGGGCTCCCCGGTCTCCTCCTCCACCACCTTTTGCAGGTGTTCCAGGATCTGCCGGCGCAGCGCCTCCTTGCCTGCCGTGGTGCTGATGGACTCGAACCGCTGGCTGGACAGCAACAACAGGATGTCGTTGCGGACCCGCGGCATGTGCCGGGTGAGCACGTCCAGCGGTTCCTGGCTGCGGGCCATCACCTCCAGCTCCACCTGCAGGTACGAGACCCGGCTCTGGTCCTCGAAGTTGACGATGAACTCCGGGTCCAGGGACAGGTAACGGGCCGGGGCCTTCTCCGGCCCGGCAGCCTCTTCCTGCTCCTCCGCGGGGGGCTCATTCCCGGCCTGGCCCTGCCCCAGGACGCCGGTGAAGTACAGCGTCGCCCCCACCGACAGGCCCACCGCCAGCAGGACCGACAGCACGATGATGGCGATGAGCTTGGCGCGCCCGCCACCCTTGCCGCCCTTGTCACCCTCGGCCAGTTCCAGTTCCTCGTCGGCCATCGCCTCCGCGCTCCGTGTTCTCCGGTTCGTGGAACGGAAGTGCAAGGACCATGCCACGGCCGGTGCCGGTGCTTTGGCCCCTACAAACAGGCGCTTAGCACGGCCGCCCGGAAAGGGGCGTCGGGATTTTGACTGGCGCCGGCGTTCAGGCGTCGCCGGGCAGGCGGATGAAATGCTCGCGGTAGTAGCGCAGTTCTTCGATGGAGTCGCGGATGTCGTCCAGGGCCAGGTGGGTGGACGATTTCTGGAAGCCGTTGTAGACACGCGGGGCCCAGCGCCGCGCCAGTTCCTTGAGGGTGCTCACGTCCAGGTTGCGGTAGTGGAAATAGGCTTCCAGCTTCGGCATCAGCCGGGCCAGGAACCGCCGGTCCTGGCAGATGCTGTTGCCGCACATGGGGGAGGCGTTGGCCGGGACGTACTGGCGCAGGAAGGCCAGCGTCCGGCGCTCCGCCTCGGCCTCGTCCACGGTGCTGGCGCGCACCCGCTCGGTGAGCCCGGAGCCCCCGTGCTGGCGCGTGTTCCACTCGTCCATGGCCGCCAGCACCTCGTCCGGCTGGTGGATGGCCAGCACCGGCCCCTCGGCGATGATCTCCAGGCGGGCGTCGGTGACCACGGTGGCGATCTCGATGATCCGATCGTTGAAGGGATCCAGGCCCGTCATCTCCAGGTCGATCCAGATGAGATTGTTGGGATCCTGTGCCACCGTTCCCGATGCCCATGCCGCCCGCGGGTGAACTTGCCGTGGATTCTACCAGAGGCTAATCTGGCCTGCCCGAACACCCCGAGCGGTCATGCCGGACACCAGGCTCATCCTGTGGACCTTTCTCGCCGCGGTGGCGGCCGCCACCGGGCTGCGGCTGTGGCTGGCCGCGCGCCAGGTCCGCCACGTGCGCCGCCATCGCGACCGCGTGCCCGGGGCCTTCAGCGGCCGCATCCGGGTGGAAGATCACCGGCGTGCCGCCGACTACACGGTGGACCGGACCCGGGCCGGCATGGCGGCCGGGGTCTGGCACATGCTCGTCCTGCTGGGCTGGACCGCCGGCGGCGGCCTCGACCACCTGCTGCGGTTCTGGTCCACCACCCTCTCCGGCCCGGTGGCCGCCGGCACGGCCGCCCTGCTCAGCCTGATGTTCATCAATGCCGTGCTGGACCTGCCCTTCGCCGTCCACCGCACCTTCGTCATCGAGGCCCGCCACGGCTTCAACCGCACCACGCCGGCCACGTTCGTGA
Organism: Chromatiales bacterium; assembly: GCA_026990045.1. GTDB lineage: Bacteria > Pseudomonadota > Gammaproteobacteria > CAMYNG01 > CAMYNG01 > JALUTW01. The sequence goes on from JALSIK010000017.1 coordinate 3,573, forward strand.
CCGACCTGCTGAAACAGGCCTTGCTGGGCCTGATCATCGGTGCCCCGTTGCTGGCCCTGTTCCTGTGGCTCATGGAGGGCGGCGGGGCGTGGTGGCTGTGGGCCTGGGGTGCGTGGCTGGGCTTCGCCCTGCTCATGACCTGGCTGTATCCCACGCTCATCGCGCCCTGGTTCAACACCTTCCGGCCGCTGCCCGACCCGGGGCTCACCCGCCGCGTGGAGCGGCTGCTGGAACGGACGGGCTTCCACAGCAAGGGGGTGTTCGTCATGGACGGCTCGCGGCGCTCGGCCCACGGCAACGCCTATTTCACCGGCCTGGGGCGCAGCAAGCGCATCGTCTTCTTCGACACCCTGCTCGAGGCCCTGGCGCCGGAGGAGATCGAAGCCGTCCTGGCCCACGAGCTGGGCCACTTCCGCCGGCGCCACGTGCACAAGCACCTCGCCTTCTCCGCCCTGTCCGGGTTGATTGGACTGTGGCTGCTGGACCAATTGCTGCACGCGCCCGCCGTGTTCCAGGCCCTGGGCCTGAGCGAGGTCTCCGCCGCCGGGGCGCTGGCCCTGTTCATGCTGCTGGCCCCGGTGGCCCTGACCTTCGCGCGTCCGCTGGCGAGCTGGCTCTCGCGCCGCCACGAGTTGGAGGCCGACGAGTTCGCCGCCGCCCTCACCGGCCCGGCGCCCCTGGTCCGGGCCCTGGTCAAGCTGAACCGGGACAACGCCACCACCCTGACCCCGGACCCGTTGTACTCGGCCTGGCACGACTCCCATCCGCCGGCGGGCATCCGCATCCAACATCTCCAGGCCCGACATACCTGACCCAATCGAGGGGAGACTCGCCATGACATCACTTCTGGACCAACATTGCCGCCCGCCCGAAAAGGGCACCACCCCCCTGGCCGACGCCGAGATCCAGGACCTGCTGGCCCGGGTGCCGGGCTGGACCCTCGCCGACGACGGCCGGGCCATCGAACGCGAGTTCCGCTTCGCCAACTATTACGAGACCATGGCCTTCGTCAACGCGGTGGCCTGGATCGCCCACCGGGAAGACCACCATCCCGACCTGTCGGTGCACTACAACCGCTGCCGGGTCCGGTTCAGCACCCATGCCGTGGGCGGACTCTGGCTCAACGACTTCATCTGCGCCGCCCGCGTCTCGGCCCTGCTGGCCGAATGAGCACGGCCCGCGACGGCAGGCCCGCCGCATGAGCGGGGCCGACGCACCGCGGGCCGGGCTGGTGGTGGGCGCCTTCGGCCACACCGCCCTGGTGGAGGACGCCGGCGGCCGCCTGTGGCGCTGCCGCGTGCCGCGGCGGCAGGGGCCGGTGGTCTGCGGCGACCGGGTGGCGTGGCTGCCCGAGCACGGCGACCAGGGCCGGGTGGTGGAAGTGAAACCGCGCCGCAGCGCGCTGGTGCGTCCCGGCGCGGGCGGGCGCCTCAAGCCCCTGGCGGCCAACATCGACCGCCTGCTGGTGGTGGTGGCGCCGGCCCCGCCGCCGGAACGGGGCCTGCTGGATCGCTACCTGGTGGCGGCGGAGCTGCTGGATCTGCCCGCGGCCATCGTCTGCAACAAGAGCGACCTGCTGGATGCCGCGGCCCGGGCGGACATGGCGGCCGGGCTCGCGGTCTACGGGCACCTCGGGTATCCCGTGGTCTGGGCCAGCACCCGCACCGAGGACGGGCTGGCTGCGCTCCGCGCGCTGTTGCAGGAGGACACCGCCATCTTCGTGGGCCAGTCGGGTGTGGGCAAGTCCTCGCTGGTCAAGGCCCTGGTGCCCGAGGCGGAGCTGCGCACCGGCGCACTGTCGGCGGCCTCGGGCCTGGGGCGCCACACCACCACCGCGGCCCGGCTGTACCACCTCCCGGCTGGCGGCGCCATCATCGATTCCCCGGGGGTGCGCGACTTTCACCTGTGGCCGGTGGAGCCGGCGGAGCTGGCGCGGGGATTCCGCGAGTTCCACCCCTTCCTGGGCCGCTGCCGCTTCCGGGACTGCCGCCACCTGGAAGAGCCCCACTGCGCGGTGCGGGCCGCGGCGGAGGCCGGCGCCATCGACTCCGGTCGTTACGCCAGCTACCGGCGGCTGTTGCACGCCATGGAGGAGGAACGCGCGCGGCGTCAGTGAACGGGCTCGGCCCGGGCGGTGGCGGCGTCGGTCTCCCACTCCCGGTCCGGCAGGCCGATGTCCTTTTCCGTGGCCCGGTTGAGCACGATGATGCTGATGCGGCGGTTGACGGGGTTGTACGGGTCGGTCTTGTCGAACAGCACCGACGAGCCCAGCCCCACGACCCGGCCGATCTTGTCCGGCCGCATGCCGCCCTCGATGAGCTCGCGCCGGGCCGCATTGGCCCGATCCGTGGACAGCTCCCAGTTGCTGTAGTCCCGCCGGTTCGCGCTGAAGGGGGTGGCGTCGGTGTGGCCGGTGATGCTGATGCGGTTGGGCACGCTGTTGATGGTGCGGGCGATCTCGTGCAGGATGCCCCGCGTGTACGGCTTCAGCTCGTCGCTGCCCAGGTCGAACATGGGCCGGTTCTCCTTGTCCACGATCTGGATCCGCAGCCCTTCCGGGGTGATGTCCAGCAGGAGCTGGTCCTTGAACGGTTTGAGCGCCTGGCTCTTGTCGATGGCCTCCTTGAGATCCTCCAGGAGCTGGTCCAGCCGGCGCTTCTCTTCCGCCACGTACTTGATCTTGTAGTCCTTCTGCTCGTCGCGGGCCCGCTGGCTGTTGGAGCCCTTGACGAAATTCATGGCCCCGCCCAGCTTGATCATGGAGGTACTGGCGCCGCCCGGTCCCTTGATGGCCGAGGGATTCTTGAACCAGTCGGAGATGGCATGGCGCTGCTCGCCCGAGGTGGACCCCAGCAGCCACAGCAACAGGAAGAACGCCATCATGGCGGTGACGAAGTCGGCATAGGCCACCTTCCAGGCACCGCCGTGGTGGCCGTGCCCGCCCTTCTTGACCTTCTTGACGACGATGGGCTGTTTCTTGTCGTCGGCCATGGGCCGTCCTCAGGCGCTCGGGCCTACTTGTTCTGCTTGACGAACTCCTCCAGCTCGAGGAAGTCCGGCCGCACGTGTGAAAACAGCACCTTGCGCCCGAATTCCACCGCCACCTGCG
>JALSIK010000018.1 GCA_026990045.1 Chromatiales bacterium
CGGCGGACAACAGGTGCAGGGTCAGCGCGGTGGCGAGCATGGCGGGCCTCCTGGGTTCAACCTTTCTTTTTCAGCACGCCGGGGGCGTTGGCCTTGAGCCAGGTGCGCACCTGGCGCACCAGGGTCTCCTCCATCCCGGCGAAGAAGTGATCGGCGCCGGGCACCCGGCGCTGGGCGTATTTGTCGTTGCCGGCGCGGCGGGCGGCGGCGGCGCGGGCCGGGGCCGACTTGCGCACGGCGTCCAGGTCGTTCCCGCCATAGAGATCCAGCACCGGGATGCGTATCTTCTCCAGCGCCCGCGCGCTGCTCATCTCCGGCGTGGCGGTGATGTCGGTCATGCCGATGGCGACGAACGCCGCCACGCCGCTGCGCGGCTGGGCGGCCAGGAACGAGGCCGCCATGGAGGCGCCCAGGCTGTGGGCGACGACGGCGATGTTCTCGATGTTCTGCTTGCGCAGGAAGGCCACGGCCGCCTTCAGGCGCGGGGCCACCTCTTTCCAGACCGGCGCGTAGTCCTCCACCTTGGCCTCGTTGGGCAGCACCGGCATCTGGATGGACAGGGTGGCCCAGCCGTGCTGCGGCAGCGCAACGCGCAGCGGATGGATGACGTCGGGCCAGTCCGGGTGCACGCCCATGCCGTGGACCAGGATCACGCCGCCTTCCACCTTGCCGGTTTCGGCCTCGGTCCAGATCCCCAGGAAGCGGTGGCCGCCGGCCTCGAGCCACACCGCCTCGCCGTCGATGAGGGCATCGACGATCTGGTCGGCCCAGCGCTTTTCCTTGGCGGCGTCCGTGGCGCCCGCGGGCGGCAGCCACAACAAGCCGAAAATCAACAAGATAGCAGGAACCCGTGGAACCATGGCAGCGACCTCCCCCCGGTGACGGAGACCCCGATTATAGCGCCGCGGCAGGTCCCGGCGGCAGCGGCCGCGGGCTGCAAAAGGCCGCCCGTTGGGGTAGAGTGTGCGGCTCGACTTTTTCGGGGGTCCGCCGCGGCGGGCGAACGGCAACGGTATTCTCGCAAGTTCCATAGGGGGATCGACATGGCCAGGCAGAGTGATCTCATCGCGCCCTCCATCCTGTCCGCCGACTTCGCGCGGCTGGGCGAGGAGGTGGACCAGGTGCTGGCGGCGGGCGCCGACATCGTCCACTTCGACGTCATGGACAACCACTACGTGCCCAACCTCACCATCGGGCCGCTGGTGTGCGAGGCCCTGCGCAAGCACGGGGTGGAGGCGCCCATCGACGTGCACCTCATGGTCAAGCCGGTGGACCGCATCATTCCCGATTTCGCCCGGGCCGGGGCCAGCTACATCACCTTCCATCCCGAGGCCTCCGAGCACATCGACCGCACCCTGCAGCTCATCCGCGACCAGGGCTGCAAGTCCGGGCTGGTGTTCAACCCGGCCACGCCGCTGGACTACCTCACCTACGTGCTGGACAAGGTGGACATGGTGCTGCTCATGTCGGTCAACCCCGGGTTCGGCGGGCAGAGTTTCATCCCCTCGGCCCTGGACAAGCTGCGCGAGGCGCGCCGCATCATCGACCAGAGCGGGCGCGACATCCGGCTCGAGATCGACGGCGGCGTCAAGGTGAACAACATCCGCGAGATCAAGGAGGCCGGGGCCGACACCTTCGTCGCCGGTTCCGCCATCTTCGGCGCCGGGCGGGACGCCGACCCCAACCGCTACGACACGGTCATCGGCGAGATGCGCGCGGAGCTGGCCGGGGCGGCGGTGTGACCATGGCCGGCGCCGGACTCGTCAAGCCGGAGATGATCCTCATCGATCTCGACGGCACCCTGGTGGACAGCGTGCCGGACCTGGCCTTCTGCGTGGACCAGATGATGAAGCGCCTGGGCCTGCCCGAGCGGGGCGAGGCCGCGGTGCGCGACTGGGTGGGCAACGGCGTGGAGCGCCTGGTGCGCCGGGCGCTCACCGGTGAGCTGGACGGCGAGCCCGACGAGGCCCTGTTCCAGCGCGCCTATCCCGTGTTCCTCGAACTCTACGCCGAAAACACCAGCCGCCGCTCGCGCCTGTACCCCGGGGTGCGCGAGGGCCTGGAGGCGCTGCGGGCCCGCGGCTACCCCCTGGGCTGCGTCACCAACAAGGCCATGCAGTTCACCGCTCCGCTGCTGGCCGACCTGGGGATCCGCGACTTCTTCGGCCTCGTCGTCGCCGGCGACACCCTGCCGCGCAAGAAGCCGGACCCGCTGCCCCTGCTGCACGCCTCCGAGCACTTCGGCAGCCGGCCCTGCGCCTCCCTCATGGTGGGCGACTCGGTGAGCGACGTGAAGGCGGCCCGGGCCGCCGGCTTCCGCGTCGCCTGCGTCTCCTACGGCTACAACCACGGCCGCGACATCCGCGAGGCCCGGCCCGACGTGGTCATCGACTCGCTGGCCGAGCTGCCGCCGCTGCTGGACGCGGCCGAGGCGGTTGCCTGAAGCGGAAAATGCCCCCATAATCGGGGGCATCGAGAGACCCGCCCCAGTCATGAACCTGGAGAGACAGACCGGATTCCGCCCCTGGCGATGGTGCCGCTGAAAGGCCGCCCGTTGCGGGGAACCGTATTGTCTGTCGTTCGACTCCAGGGGATGATCCATGAAACAGCAGGATTTCGCGGCGCTGGCCGCGCAGGGATACCAGCGTATACCCGTGGTCCGCGAGGTGCTCGCGGACCTGGACACGCCGCTTAGCGCCTACCTCAAGCTGGCCGCCGGTCCGGATTCTTACCTGTTCGAATCGGTCCAGGGCGGCGAGAAGTGGGGCCGCTACTCCATCATCGGCCTGCCTTGCCACGAGCGCATCGAGGTGCGCGGCCGCACGGTGCTGCACCGGCGCGGCGGCGAGGTGCTGGCGGAGGAGGCGGTGCCCGATCCCCTGGCCTGGATCGAGGCCTTCCACGCCGCGCGCCGCGCGCCCGAGGCCCCGGGCCTGCCCCGTTTCACCGGCGGCCTGGTGGGCTGTTTCGGCTACGACACCGTGCGCTACATCGAGCCCCGCCTGGGGGAGTGCCCCAACCCGGACCCGCTGGGCGTGCCCGACATCCTGCTGCTGGTGTCCGACGAGGTGGCGGTGTTCGACAACCTGCGCGGGCGCATCTACCTGGTGGTCCATGCCGATGCCGACGTGCCGGGGTCGCGCGAGGCGGCCGAGGCGCGGCTCGACGAGCTGGCCGCGCGCCTGCGCCGGCCGCTGGCCCCGCCGGCGCCGGCCCCGTCCGGGCCGCCGGTGAGCGAGTCCGACTTCGCCTCCGGCTTCACCCGCGAGGGATTCGAGGCGGCGGTGGAGCGCGCGCGGCGCTACATCGTCGACGGCGACGTGATGCAGGTGGTCCTGTCGCAGCGGCTGTCCATTCCCTTCCGGGCCCGGCCGCTGGACCTCTACCGCGCCCTGCGCGGCCTGAACCCCTCGCCCTACCTCTATTACCTGGACCTGGGCGGCCTGCACGTCGTGGGCTCCTCGCCCGAGATCCTGGTCCACCTGGAGGACGGGCAGGTGACGGTGCGGCCCATCGCCGGCACCCGGCCCCGCGGCGCCACCGAGGCCGAGGACCGGGCCCTGGAACGGGACCTGCTGGCCGATCCCAAGGAGCGCGCCGAGCACCTCATGCTCATCGACCTGGGGCGCAACGACATCGGCCGCATCAGCGAGACGGGCAGCGTGCGGGTGACGGAGCAGATGGTCATCGAGCGCTATTCCCACGTCATGCACATCGTCTCCAACGTCACCGGCCGCCTCGCCCCGGGACGCACGCCCATGGACGCCCTGCGGGCCACGTTTCCCGCCGGCACCCTGTCCGGGGCGCCCAAGATCCGGGCCATGGAGATCATCGACGAGCTGGAGCCGGTCAAGCGCGGCATCTACGGCGGCGCCGTGGGCTACCTGTCGTGGAGCGGCAACATGGACACCGCCATCGCCATCCGCACCGCGGTGATCCAGGACGGCACCCTCCACGTCCAGGCCGGCGCCGGCATCGTCTACGACTCCGTGCCCGAGCGCGAGTGGGAGGAGACCATGAACAAGGCCCGCGCCGTGTTCCGCGCCGTCCAGCTTGCCAGCGAGGGCCTTGAGGAAGTCGAAGAATGACAGGATTTAACGCAAAGGCGCAAAGACGCAGAGAACGCAAAGGAGTGCAAGTATGGAAGAAAACCAGGCTTCCAGGGAGGTGATCGGAGCCGCCATCGAGGTCCATCGGGTACTCGGACCAGGGTTGCTTGGGAATGACAGGATTTAACGCAAAGACGCAAAGGACGCAAAGGGGGGTGACATGGATGAGAATGCGTTGTCCAAAATTGTCATCGGCGCAGCTATCGAAGTGCACCGGCATCTTGGGCCGGGACTGCTGGAATCAGTATATGTCCGTTGCCTGGCCATGGAGCTCAATTTGCAGGGCGTCCAGGTGGAGACAGAAGTGCCGCAACAGGTGGTATACAAGGGCAGGGTACTTGATGCCGGCTACAGGCTCGATATGCTGGTGGAACGGAAATTGGTCGTTGAGTTGAAAGTTTTGGAAAAAGTGATGCCTGTGCATGAGGCTCAGTTGCTGTCATACCTTCTTTCGTGCCTTGATGGCAGGCGCCGGGGGCCGGAAGCCCGCCCCGGCCGGATGGCACCCGGGGTGAAATCCGGGTCCGCGCTGGTCTTCGACGGAGTGCCGGGGAGCGGCCCGGTGCACACCCCCTCACCCCGACCCTCTCCCCCGCGATGCGGGGGAGAGGGGGACGGAAAAACCGGTCGCGGCGCCGAGCCCCCGCGGTGGGCGAAAAGACGGTCCCCTCTCCCGCCGGGAGAGGGACAGGGTGAGGGGATCGGAACACGGGTTTTTCCTGCTCGTGTAACTCTCCCCACCCTGACCCCTTCATCCCGCGGGGAGGGAATTTATGCATTGAGTCAGGTCAATTTTAATGTCCCGCGTCTCACGGAAGGTGTGGGAAGGCTGGTCAATGACTTGTAAGGACTTTGCGTCCTTTGCGCCTTTGCGTTGATAAATTATGTTGTTGATGATCGACAACTACGATTCCTTCACCTACAACCTGGTGCAGTATTTCGGCGAGCTGGGCCAGGAGGTGCGGGTCTTCCGCAACGACCGCATCACGGTGGAGGAGATGGAGCGCATGGACCCGGACCACATCGTGATCTCGCCCGGGCCCTGCACCCCGGACCAGGCCGGGGTGTCGGTGGCCGCCATCCGCCGTTTCGCCGGGCGCAAGCCCATTCTCGGCGTCTGCCTGGGGCACCAGAGCATCGGCCGGGCCTTCGGCGGCCGTATCGTCCATGCGCGGGAGGTCATGCACGGCAAGACCTCCCCGATCCGTCACCGCGGCGAGGGCGTGTTCCGCGGCCTGCCCGATCCCTTCGAGGCCACCCGCTACCACTCCCTGGTCATCGAGCCGGCCAGCCTGCCGGAGTGCCTGGAGGTCACCGCCTGGACCGAGGATGAAAGCGGCGGGATCGACGAGATCATGGGCATCCGCCATCGCGAGTACGCCGTGGAAGGGGTACAGTTTCATCCCGAGTCCATCCTCACCGAGCACGGTCACCGGCTGCTGGAGAACTTCCTCGATTCCGGGAGCAAAACGGCATGAAACTCGATCTGGGATGCGGGCCGGGCAAGATGCCCGGCGCCACGGGGGTCGACATCGTGCCGGCCCGGGGCGTGGACGTGGTCCACGATCTCAACGAGATCCCGTGGCCGTTCGAGGCCGACACGGTGACATTCGTGCAGGCTAGGCATATCATTGAGCACGTGGAGGATATCGCCCGCTTCATGGCCGAGATCCACCGCGTGTGTGTCGACGGGGCGGAGGTGGTCATCGAGACGCCGCATTTCACGTCGCTGGACTCGTGGGCCGATCCCACCCACCGCTGGCACCTGTCCGCGGATTTCGCAGACTTCTTCGTTGCCCCCAACGCGGTGGCGGCCAGGAGCGGGCGGTTCGAGCTGCTGGAACGGCGCCTGTCGTTCGGGAGCTTTCTCTGGTCGTGGCCGGCGCGGCTGTTGTGCGCGGTGGGCGGGGTCCGGTTCTGGGAGCGGTATTTCTGTTTCATCTGGCGGGCCCGCAACATCCACGTCAGGTTGCGGGTCGTGAAGGACCGTGCCCGGGCCGGCGGGCCCTGGGCCGGTGGGTAGCAGGCGGCGGGAGCAGACCATGAACATGCAAGAAGCCATCCGCGCGGTGACCGAGCACCGGGACCTCGGCGGCGAGGAGATGACCGCGGTCATGCGCGCCATCATGACCGGCGAGGCCACGCCGGCCCAGATCGGCGGTTTTCTCGTCGGCCTGCGCATGAAGGGCGAGACGGTGGAGGAGATCGCCGCCGCCGCCCGGGTCATGCGCGAGCTGGCCACGCCGGTGGCGGTGGAGGGTCCCCACGTGGTGGACATCGTGGGCACCGGCGGCGACGCCAGCCACACCTTCAACGTCTCCACCGCCTGCACCTTCGTCGTGGCCGCGGCCGGCGGCCGGGTGGCCAAGCACGGCAACCGCTCCGTCTCCAGCCGCTCCGGGGCCGCCGACCTGCTGGAGGCCGCCGGGGTCAACCTGGAGCTGTCGCCGGAGCAGGTGGCCCGCTGCATCGAGGAGGTGGGCGTGGGGTTCATGTTCGCCCCCCGCCACCACGGCGCCATGAATCACGCCGTCGGCCCGCGCCGGGAAATGGGCGTGCGCACCGTGT
>JALSIK010000019.1 GCA_026990045.1 Chromatiales bacterium
CTCGGCGCCGGGGGCGAGCAGCAGGCGGGCCCGCACGCCGTCCAGCAGCCGCGCCAGCTCCGCCGCGGGCAGCAGGCTGGGGGTGCCGCCGCCCAGGAACACCGTGCCCACGCGCCGGCCCCAGACCCGGGGCAGCTCGTGCTCCAGGTCGGCCAGCAGGGCGTCCACGTAGCGCGCCCACGGCGGCTCGTCCCGCACCGGGTGGGAGTTGAAGTCGCAGTAGGGGCACTTGCGCGCGCACCACGGCAGGTGCAGGTACAGCGCCAGCGGCGGCGGGGCGGTGAACGAAGGGGACATGCCCCCATTATGCCGCTGGTGCCGGACCGGCGCGCCGCGGCCGCGGTCAGTCGCCGGTCTCCGCGGGCGCCAGGCGCCCGGCGGCGGCGAGGAATTCTTCCACCGCCACCGGCGCGGCCACGGCGAACCGGGGCGGCTTGAGGGTGTCGGAAAAGGCGAGGCGGGCGTGGTCCTGGTCGTGGATCACCCACAGGCCGCCGGCGAAGAGGAGGGCCGCGGCCAGGGCGATGCCGCCGGCCACGCGCCACGCGCGCCGGCGCGGCAGGGTGGTGGCATAGCGCAGGTGGCCGTAGAGCAGCAGGGCCAGCAGCACCACGCCCCAGAGGCCGCCCAGCCACAGGGCGGCGCCGTCCAGCATGAAGGCGAATTCGATGTACTCGGCCAGCGTCTCGGTGAGCATGTCGGCCAGCAGGAAGCCGGCGGCGAAGCTGCCGTGCAGGGCGAAGTAGAAGCGGTGGGTCACCGCGCGGCTGGCCACGGACCAGGCCCCGGTCCAGGCCAGCAGGCCCACGAACACCGGGGCCGCCTCCAGCAGCAGCTCGCCCGCGGTGGCTCGTTCCTCCAGGGACAGCACCTGGCGGGCCAGCATGACCCCGGCCAGCACCAGCCAGGTGAGCAGCAGCCCGGGCCAGGCGGAGAAGAACAGCACCAACGCCGCGGGCTTGGCGCGGTCCAGCACCGCCGCCGGCACGGGATGGTCGGGGAAGAACACCTGCAGCTCGGTGTGCCCCATGCGCAGGCGCGCGCCCGACTTGAGCCACAGGCTGTCCACGCGCTTGAGCGGCGCCACCGCGTACAGGCCGTTGTCGCTGTCCAGGTCGTGGGCGAACAGCCGTCCCTCGGCGTCGAAGTCCAGCTTCAGGTGCCGGGCCGAGACGTGGGGATCGTCGAGGATGATGTCATTGTCGTAGCCGCGGCCGATGGTGGCGGGGAAGCGCGCCAGGCGGTGGCGCTGGCGCACCTTGCCGAAGCGGTCCAGCACTTCCACGACGATCATTCTTTCCATCCCAGGCCCTCCAGGTAGCGGGCGGCGAGGCGGCGGATGTTGTCGCGGCTGAAGCCGCGCAGGGCGAGCACGCTCTGCAGGCCGGTGGCGGGGCGGTCGAGGGTGGCGGTGTTGAGCACCGCGTCGAACAGGCCGGCCAGGCGCCGGTAACGGCGCAGGCACAGGGCGGCCTTGACGCGCAGGCCGTTGATGTCGACGAAGTCGGTCTCGCAGTGAAAGCGGCCCACGTCGTCCTTGCGCCCGCCGCGCGGCGCCTCGGGGCTGGCGAAGTACTGCTCGAACAGGGCGTAGAAGTGCAGGCTGCCGATGCCGCGGCCCTTGAGGTAGGTGTGCTGGTAGCGCACGGTGCCGGTGCGCAGGCCGCTGCCCACGTAGATCCGGTGCTTGCTGCTGCAGGCGTAGGTGGTCTCGCTGTAGTAGAGCTCCTGCTCGGTGGTGGAGTCGCCCCAGCAGTCGAGCCCTTCCACCATGGCCGCCGGGACGCGGTAGGGTCCCAGGGTCTTGGTGGCCAGCGGCCGGGCCAGCAGGCGCGCGGTCACCCGGGCCTGGTGTGCCAGCAGTTGCCGGCGCACCCGTTCCAGCAGGACTTCCGGGGCCGGGGGGACCGCGGGCAGCGCCTCCGTGAGGCGCCGCACGAAGGCCGCCGGCACCAGGAAGCCGATCTGGTTGCCGGCGGTGGCCACGTTGACCCCCACCACCTCGCCGCGGGCGTCGATGGTGGGGCCGCCGCTCATGCCCGGGTTGAGGGAGCCGGTGAGGTGGATGCGCCGGTGCAGGCTGTCGTCCACGTAGCCGTTGTACGTGCCCTCGACGATGGTCATGCCCAGGTCGTGGGGATTGCCCAGGGAGTACATGCGGGTGCCCTTGTGCACCGGCTTCGCGCGCACGGCCAGGTGCGGCGTGCCGCGGCGGCCGGTGGCCAGCACCGCGAGATCGTTGACCACGTCCACCGCCAGCACCCGCGCCGGCGCCGGTTGCCCGCCCTCGGCCTCCACCACCTCGGCCCGGTACTGCTCCGGGTACAGGATCATGCGCGAGACCACGTGGTAGTTGGTGACCACGTGGCCGTTTTCATCGACGTAGAAGCCGGAACCGATGACGCTGCGCGCGTTGGAGTCGGTGTCGATGATGCGCACCTGCAGCAGCCGGTCCTTGAACCGCTCGTAGACCTCCTGGGTGGACTGGGCGGCCGCCGCCGTCCAGCCGGCGGCGGCCAGCCACAGGACCAGGCGGGCGAGGCGGCGCGGGTTCACGGCGTGGCGGCGGCCCCGGGCGGGAAGTGCACCTCCGGCAGCCGCTCCAGCAGGCAGGCCATGGCGCGGCCGCGGTGGCTGAGCCGGTTCTTCTCCTCCGCCGGCAGCTCGGCCGCAGTGCAGCCCCTTTCGGGGACGAGGAACACCGGGTCGTAGCCGAAGCCGGACTCGCCCCGCGGGGCGGTGGTGATGCTTCCGGCCCAGGTGCCCTGGCAGATGAGGGGTACCGGGTCGGCGGCGTGGCGCATGAGCACCAGCAGGCACTGGAAGCGGGCACTGCGCCCGGCCTCGGGCACCCCGTCCAGGGCGTCGAGCAGCTTGCGCAGGTTGTCGGCGTCGGAGGCGCCGGGCCCGGCGTAACGCGCCGAGTGGATGCCCGGCTGGCCGCGCAGGGCGTCCACCTCCAGCCCCGAGTCGTCGGCCAGGGCCGGCAGGCCGGTGTGGGCGCAGGCGTTGCGGGCCTTGAGGATGGCGTTCTCCACGAAGGTGAGCCCGGTCTCCTCCACCTCGGGCACGCCGAGGGCCGACTGGGGCACCACCTCCAGGCCGCTGCCGGCCAGGAGCTGGCCCAGCTCCCGCGCCTTGCCCGGGTTGTTGCTGGCCAGCACCACCCGCCTCATGTGGTGACGCCGTCCTGCTCCGCCAGCGCCGCGCGCTGCATGTCCGCCAGGCAGGCGATGCCGGTGCGGGCCAGGGCCAGCATGGCCTGCAGCGCCGCCTCGCCGAAGGGCTCGCCCTCGGCGGTGCCCTGGATCTCGATGTAGCGGCCGGCGTCGGTCATGACCACGTTCATGTCGGTGTCGCAGGCCGAGTCCTCGGCGTAGTCCAGGTCCAGCACCGGGGTGCCCTGGTACAGCCCCACCGAGACCGAGGCCACCTGGTGGCGCATGGGGTCCTCCGCGATCATGCCCTGCTCCAGCATGTGGGCCACGGCGTCGGCCAGGGCCACCCAGCCGCCGGTGATGGCCGCGGTGCGGGTGCCGCCGTCGGCCTGGATCACGTCGCAGTCCAGGGTGATGGTGTGCCCGTCCAGCCGGGTCAGGTCCACCGCCGCGCGCAGGGAGCGGCCGATGAGGCGCTGGATCTCCATGGTGCGCCCGCCCTGGCGCCCGCGCGCCGCCTCCCGCCCGGTGCGGGTTCCGGTGGCGCGGGGCAGCATGCCGTACTCGGCGGTGACCCAGCCCTGGCCGCTGTCGCGCAGGAAGCCGGGGACCTTCGCCTCCACCGTGGCGGTGCAGATGACCCGGGTGTCGCCGAATTCCACCAGCACCGAGCCCTCGGCGTGGCGGGTGTAGCGGCGGGTGAAACGAATGGGGCGCAGTTCGTCGGGCGCGCGTCCGCTGGGGCGCATGGATCCGATCCTTGTTCCGGGTGAATGGCAGGCGAGCGATTATATCACCGGCCCGGGCCCGACCCCCCGGCCTCGTCCATCTCGTGGCCGTACTCGTCCAGGGCGCGCTCGATCTCGTCGATGGCGCGGTCCAGGCTGTCGGCGGGCCGCGGGCGCGGCGGGGCCTTGGCCGCCGGTGCCGGCTCGCCGCGGCTGCGCAGGCGCACCACCCGCAGGGCGATGGCGGAGACGTTGTCGCTGTGGGGGTAGGCGTTCTGCTCCGCGCGCTCGGCCAGCTTGTCCAGCGAGTCCTTCAGCGGCCGCTCCGACAGCACCGCGCCCAGCTGGGCGTCGTCCAGCGGCTCCCACAGGCCGTCGGAGCACAGCAACAGGACGTCGTCCTCCTGCAGCTTCACGCCGTGGCTCACCGTCAGCTCCGGCTCCTTCTTGGTCTGGCCGATGCACTGGGTGAGATAGCTGCGCATGGGGTGGTCCTGGCGGTTCTCCAGCGAGAGCTGGCCCTGCTGGTAGAGTTCCTCCACGTAGGAGTGGTCGCTGGTGCGGTACAGCGACAGGCCGTTGCGGAACAGGTAGAAGCGGCTGTCGCCGGCGTGGGCCCACCAGGCGGTCCCGTTCTGTACCAGGCACAGCACCGCGGTGGTGGCGGGATGGATGGGCGGATCGGAGCGCCGGCCCAGCTTGACCACCGCGGCATGGGCCAGCTTGAGGGTGACGAACAGGAACTGCTCCGGCCGGGCGACCGGCAGCGCCGCGTGCTCGAAGCGCTCGCCGGCGATCTTCACCAGGGTCTCGGCGGCCAGCTCGCCGCCCTCCTTGCCGCCCAGGCCGTCGCCCAGCACCAGCAACAGGATGCCGTCGCGCTCCAGCACCGCCAGCCGGTCCTGGTTCACCTCGCGGTTGCCCAGGCGGCTGGTGCGGGACAGCTCGTACTCCAGGTGGACGGTGGCCATGCCTCACACCCTCCGGAACCAGCCCCCGGTGCGCTGCAGGTCGGCTGGCTCCGACGGCCGGCGCTCCAGGGCCTCGACGAGGGCCTCCACCCGCTGCGGCCGCAGCAGGGGATCCACCTCCATGGCCCAGTCGATGGCCTCCAGCAGCTCGACCGAGTAGCGCTTGCGGAAGGCCTGTGCCGCCGGGCGCATGGTGTCGCGCTCGCGCCGGTCCACCGACGAGGGCGGGGTCTTGCCGTCGATGCAGGTGCGCATGGTGGCGCCCACGGCGTAGATGTCGGTCCACGGGCCCACGTAGCCGCCGGGATCGAGCTGCTCGATGGGGGAATAACCCGGCGTCACCACCTGGCTCGACTGGTACTGGCGCGTGGCCATCATCTCGTGCACCGCGCCGAAGTCCAGCAGCAGCGGGTTGCCGCCGGGGCGCAGGTGGATATTGCCCGGCTTGATGTCCAGGTGCAGGAGCCCCTGGGAATGGATGGCGCGCAGGCCGTCCAGCAGGGGCAGGAACACGGTGCGCAGGAAGGTCTCGCTGAGGTTGCGCTTGTGCTTCTTTATATAAGCGTGCAGGTTCACCCCCTCCTCGTACGCCATGACCATGTACACCGTGCCGTTGGCGCGGAAGAAGTTGGTCACGTTGACGATGTTGGGATGCTTGAGCGTGGCCAGGGTGCTGGCTTCCTGGAAGAACAGCCGCTTGCCCTGGGCAAAGCGCTCCACGCTGCCCTCGTCCACCGCCGCCACGAAGTGGCTGGGCCCGCGCACCGCGAGCCGGGCCGGCATGTACTCCTTGATCACCACCGCCGCCCGGGTCCGCTCGTCGCGGGCGCGGTAGACGATGCTGAAGCCGCCGCCACCGATGACCTCCTCGATGACGTAGTGTTCCAGCCGGGTGCCGGGGGGGAGTTGGGTCTGTGCGGTCTTCAAGGGACTGGTTGCCATGGGCGGCCGTCGCACCCCGCGGAGGCGGGGCCAAGATTACCACAGCGCCGTCGCCGGCCGTGGTTTCGACGCCGGTTCAGGGTATCATTGGGCGCCACGGCCCGGCGTGATCCAGACGGCACCTTTCGGGGTGAGTCGGCCGCCCGGTCGCCCAACTTTAGCAGGCTGTTGAAAAACAGCCTGATAAGGCGGGGCAGGGATGCCCCGCCCGCGAATCAAGCGTGTAAACGCTTGATTCGGCGTAGCCGAACCCGGACCTGCGCCGGGTTCGGCGCGTTGAAAAAGGCCAGGACGGCCTTTTTCAACATCCTATTAGAATAGGCAGTGTGACCGGAGGTTGCAGGAGGCCTGTGATCCGGCTCACGCTTTCGGCCATTGCCGGAGAACAGGAAAGACCACGGGTGGAAACCGGGGCCGGCCCGGGCCCCGGGGCCCTGACGCTCAGCCGGCGCGCACCAGGCCGAAACCGGCGTCGCGGATGCGGCGGATGCGGTCGCGGAGGCGGGCCGCCTCCTCGAACTCCAGGTTCTGGGCGTGGCGGTACATCTCCTTCTCCAGGGCCTCGATGCGCCGCTCCAGCTCGTCGGGGGCGAGGTCGCCGTACTCGATGATGTCCTCCGCCACGCGGGCGAAGCGCTCCGGCGCCGGCACCCCGGCGTGGGCCCCCTCCATGATGTCCGCCACCGCCTTCTCGATGGTGCGCGGGGTGATGCCGTGGGCCTCGTTGTAGGCGAGCTGCTTGGCCCGGCGCCGCTCGGTCTCGTCCATGGCCCGCTGCATGGAGCCGGTCACGGTGTCGGCATAGAGGATGGCGGTGCCGTGGGCGTTGCGCGCGGCGCGGCCGATGGTCTGGAT
>JALSIK010000020.1 GCA_026990045.1 Chromatiales bacterium
CCGGGCTGGTGGGCTTCTGCCCCGTCTACAAGCTGCTGGGCCTGAGCACCGCCTCCAAGAAGGACTGAGCCGGGCGGTCCGGCGGCCGGCTTTCACCGCCGTTCCCGGGCGGCGGGATGCCCGGCCGCGTGTCATGCTATGTAGCATGCTACATAGTATGCTATATAGTATACTATATAGTATGATGCATAGGATCCTATATAGGATACTATATAGTACGGCCGCGGCCGCGTCCCTCGTCCCGCCCGCCGGCTACGGCCTGAGCGGCGGCGCGGCCAGGCGCTCGGCCTGTTCGCGCAGGCCGATCATCTGCTCCTCCCAGTAGCGCGGGGTGCCGAACCAGGGGAAGTGGCGGGGAAAGGCGGGGTCGCTCCAGCGCCGGGCGAGCCAGGCGCAGTAGTGGATCATGCGCAGGCCGCGCAGGGCCTCCACCAGGTGCAGGGCGAGGGGATCGAAGTCCGCGAACTCGGTGTAGCCTTCCAGCAGCACCCGCAACTGGGCCTCCATCTCGCCGCGCGAACCCGACAGCAGCATCCACAGGTCCTGGATGGCGGGGCCGGTCATGCAGTCGTCCAGGTCCACCACGTGCGGGCCCTGGTCGGTCCACAGGACGTTGCCGGGATGGAAGTCCCCGTGCAGGCGCAGCGTCGGCAGCGGGCCCACCTGCTCGAAGCGCTCCGCGATCCCCTCCAGCAGCGCCTCGGCCGCGCCGCAGAAGTTGTGGCGCACCTCCGCCGGCACCACCTCGCCCCGGCACAGGAAGCGCCGGGGCTCGCGGCCCAGCCGTTCCACCGACAGCCGCGGGCGGTGGGCGAAGCGGCCGGCCGCGCCCACCGCGTGGAGCCGGCCCAGGAACCGGCCCAGCCGGCGCAGGGTGTCGGGGTCGCCGGGCTCGGGGGCGCGCCCGCCGCGGCGCGGGTACACGGCGAAGCGGAAGCCCCCGTGGCGCAGCAGCGTGGTCCCGTCCGGGCCCGGCAGGGGCGCCACCACCGGCACCTCGGCCGCGGCCAGCTCCAGGGCGAAGGCGTGTTCTTCCAGGATGGCCTCGTCGCTCCAGCGCCCCGGGCGGTAGAACTTGGCCACCACGAAACCGCCGTCGGCCAGCCCCACCTGGTAGACCCGGTTCTCGTAGCTGTTGAGGGCCAGCAGCGAGCCGCTGGCGGGCCAGCCCGCGGCCTCCAGCGCCGCCAGCACGGTGTCCGGATCGAGACCGTGGTAGGGTGTCGGCGGGTCTATCTGAGTACAAAAGGCACACATTGTGCTAAACTGGCCACATGCCCAAGGTTTTCAACTGGGACGGCGAGAAGAACCGGCAGCTTATCACCCAACGCGGGGTTTCGTTCGAAGACGTGGTGTACTGCATCGAGCAGGGCGGGTTGCTGGACGATCTGGAACATCACAACCGCAGCCGGTACCCGCACCAGCGGCTGTTCGTGGTGGAGATCGACGGGTATGCCTGGCTGGTGCCCTACGTGGAAGACGAGCACGAGATCTTCCTCAAGACGGCGATCCCGAGCCGCAAGGCCACGCGCAAGTACCTGGGAGAGAAACCATGAGTCGCAAGTCCGATAGGGAAGAGCAGGCGGTCCGCGAGGATTTCGAGCGCGGCGAGTACGCGTCGGTGCTGACCGAGGCGCGCCGCCGGGCACTGGCCCGCGCCGCCGCGCGCACGTTCAGGAAGGATCGGCGCATCAACATCCGCTTGTCCGGACATGACCTGGAGGCGTTGCAGCGCCGCGCCCTGCGGGAGGGGATGCCATACCAGACGCTGGTGGCCAGCATCCTGCACAAGTATGTGACCGGTGTTCTGAAAGAAGTGGAACCGGCGCCCGGTGAAGGCGAGGGCCAATGGAGGCGCGGATCGAAATAAGGTAGATTTGTCGGCCTCGACCCCGAGCGACCGGAACGCTGTATATGTCCAACCCCCTGCTGGAACTCGACGGCCTGCCGCCCTTCTCCCGCATCGAGCCCCGGCACGTGGAGCCGGCCGTGGACGCGCTGCTGGCCGAGGGCCGGGCCCTGGTGGAACGGCTCACCGCGGGCGGGGGGCCCTACACCTGGGACAACCTGGTGCAGCCGCTGGAGGAGATGGACGACCGCATCGAGCGGGCCTGGGCCCCGGTGAGCCACATGAACTCGGTGGTCAACAGCGAGGCGCTGCGCAAGGCCTACAACGCCTGCCTGCCCAAGCTGTCGGACTACGGCACCGAGATGGGCCAGCACGCCGGCCTGCACGCGGCGTTCAAGGCCATCCGCGAAGGGGCGGAGTACGCGCGGCTGTCGCCGGCCCAGCGCAAGATCATCGACAACGCCCTGCGCGACTTCCACCTCTCCGGCGTGGACCTGCCGGAGGACGGGAAGGCCCGGTTCCGGGAGATCAGCCAGGAGCTGTCGCGCCTGACCACCCGGTTCGAGGAGAACGTGCTCGACGCCACCCATGGCTGGCACAAGCACGTCACCGACGAGGCCTGGCTGGCCGGCCTGCCCGAGTCCACCCGCGGCCTGCTGCGCCAGAATGCCGAGCGCCGGGGCCTGGAGGGCTGGGTCTTCACCCTGGACTTTCCGGTCTACCACGGCGTCATGAGCTATGCCGACCGGCGCGACCTGCGCCGCGAGCTGTACGAGGCCTACGTCACCCGCGCCTCCGACCGGGGGCCCCATGCCGGGCGCTGGGACAACAGCGAGGTGATGGAGCGCATCCTCGCCCTGCGCCACGAGCTGGCCCGGCTGCTGGGCTTCGCCAGCTATGCCGAACGCTCCCTGGCCACCAAGATGGCGCGCAGCCCGGACCAGGTGCTGGGCTTCCTGCACGACCTGGCCCGGCGCTCGAAGCCGGTGGCCGAGGCCGAGTACGCGGAGCTGGCGGAGTATGCCCGGCGCGAGCACGGCGTGAGCCGGCTGGAGGCGTGGGACGTGGGCTACTACTCGGAGAAGCTGCGCCGGCACAAGTTCGATCTCAGCCAGGAGGACCTCAAGCCCTACTTCCCGGAGACCCGGGTGGTGCCGGGCATGTTCGAGGTGGTGGGCCGCCTGTACGGGGTCACCATCCGCGAGGTGGAAGGGGTGGACACCTGGCATCCCGACGTGCGCTTCTTCGAGATCCGCGACGCCGCCGGCGAGCTGCGCGGGCAGTTCTACCTGGACCTCTATGCCCGGCCCAACAAGCGCGGCGGGGCCTGGATGGACGACTGCATCTCGCGCCTGCGCCGCGCCGACGGCACCGTGCAGACGCCGGTGGCCTTTCTCACCTGCAACCTGTCGCCGCCGGTGGGCGGCGATCCGGCCCTGTTCACCCACGACGAGGTCATCACCCTGTTCCACGAGTTCGGCCACGGCCTGCATCACATGCTGACCCGGGTGGAGCACCTGGGCGTGGCCGGCATCAACGGCGTGCCCTGGGACGCGGTGGAGCTGCCCAGCCAGTTCATGGAGAACTGGTGCTGGGAGCGCGAGGCCCTGGACCTGATCTCCGGCCACTACCGCACGGGCGAGCCCATTCCCGCCGCGCTGTACGAAAAGATGCGCGCGGCGCGCAACTTCCAGGCCGGGATGCACATGGTGCGGCAGCTCGAGTTCGCCCTGTTCGACTTCCGCCTCCACCTGGAGTACGACCCGGCGCGCGGCGGGCGCATCCAGGAGATCCTGGACCAGGTGCGGGCCGAGGTGGCGGTGGTGCGGGCGCCGGAGTTCAACCGCTTCCAGCACAGCTTCACCCACATCTTCGCCGGTGGCTACGCCGCGGGTTACTACAGCTACAAGTGGGCCGAGGTGCTGTCGGCCGACGCCTTCTCCCTGTTCGAGGAGAACGGCATCTTCCACCGGCCCACCGGGGAGCGCTTCCTGCACACCGTGCTGGAGCAGGGCGGGGCGCGCGACCCCATGGACCTGTTCGTGGAGTTCCGCGGGCGCGAGCCCAGCATCGAGCCCCTGCTGCGCCACAGCGGCATCGCCGCCTGAGCCGGGGCAACGGGCAGCTCAAACGAGGGAGACGCCATGACGCATCTGCAACGTGCCGCGCTGCTGGCCGGCCTGCTGCTGGCGGGCGGCGCCGGGGCCGAGAGCCTGTACGTCACCGACCGCCTGCTCCTGGGCGTGTACCAGAACCCGTCCGAGACCAGCCCGCTGGTGAAGTCGGTGCCCAGCGGCACCCGGGTGGAGGTCATCGATCGCGAGGACGACTTCGTCCAGGTCCGCCTGCCCGACGGCACCGAGGGCTGGATGAGCGCCCAGTTCCTGGTCCAGCGCCAGCCGGCGGCGGCCGAGCTGGAGGCGGCCCGGCGCCGGCTCAAGGCGGCGCAGGCCCGGCTCGCCGGTGTCCGCGAGGAGCTGGGCAAGCGCGAGCGCAAGCTGCAGGTGCTGCGCGACGAGCTGGCCAACGCCCGCACCAGCATCAAGGAGCTCGAGCAGAAGCTGGCCGCCGCCCGGGCGGGCGCGAAGGCGCCCGCGGCCGCCGCCGGCGCCGAGCTGGCCGCCGCGCGCCGGGAGATCGAAAAGCTCCAGGCCGCCCTGGCCGAGGCCCGCGAGAAACCGGCCGAGCCGCAGGCGCCGCCGGACCTGGCCGGGCTGGAGGCCGAGATCGTCTCCCTGCGCCAGGAGAACCAGAACCTGCGCGCGCGCATCGAGGTGGCCCTGGCCAACCTCCAGGGCGAGAAGGTGCCCTCGCCGGAGGAGCTGGCCGCCATCCACCCGCGGTTCCCGCCCTGGTACTGGGGGCTGGCCGCGACCTTCCTCATCCTGGGCTTCATCGGCGGCTTCCTGTTCTTCGACTACCAGCACCGGCGCCGCCACGGCGGCTTCCGCCTGTGAGCGCGCCCGGCGCATGATGATCGCCACCTGGAACGTCAACTCCCTCAAGGTGCGCCTGCCCCACGTGCTGGAGTGGCTGGCCGACAAGGCGCCGGACCTGGTGGCGCTGCAGGAGACCAAGGTCCAGGACGAGAACTTCCCCGCCGCCGAGCTGGCCGCGGCCGGCTGGCAGGCCGTCTACAGCGGGCAGAAGACCTACAACGGCGTGGCCATCCTGAGCCGCACGGGCGCCGCACCGCGGGACGTGGTGGTGGACCTGCCCGGGTTCGACGACCACCAGCGCCGGGTGCTGGCGGCCACCTACGGCGACCTGCGCCTGGTCAACCTGTACGTGCCCAACGGGTCCGAGGTGGGCTCCGACAAGTATGCCTACAAGCTCCAGTGGCTGGCCCACCTGCGCCAGTGGCTGGCCGACGAGCTGGCGGCCCACCCGCGGCTGGCGGTGGTGGGGGACTTCAACGTCGCGCCCGAGGACCGCGACGTGCACGATCCCGAGGCGTGGGCGGGATCGGTGCTGGTGAGCCCCGCCGAGCGTGCCGCCTTCCGCGAGATCCTCGCCCTGGGCCTGCACGACGCCTTCCGCCTGTTCCAGCAGGAGGGCGGCCACTACTCGTGGTGGGACTACCGTGCCGCGGCCTTCCGCCGCAACCGCGGCCTGCGCATCGACCACATCCTGGTGAGCGACGCCCTGCGCGCGCGCTGCCGGGCGTGTGCCATCGACACCGCCCCGCGCGGCTGGGAGCGGCCCTCGGATCACGCCCCGGTGTACGCGGTGTTCGAGGACTGACGGGCCGTCGAAAAGCGGCCGGCCCGGGCGCCGGTCCCCGGCGGCTTTTCTGCGATAATCGCCGGGTTGGTTGCGAACCGCTTGCGAGGAGGACAGCACGAGCCATGCGCGCGATGGTCATCGACGAGTTCGGGCCGCCCGCGGTGTTCTACCCGGCCGAGGTGGCGGAGCCGTCGCCCGGGCCGGGCCAGGTGCTCATCGAGGTGGCCGCCTCCAGCCTCAACCCGGTGGACGCCAAGATCCGCTCGGGCAGGCTGCGCGACATCGCCCCGCCCCGGCCCGCCATCCTCCACGGCGACGTGGCCGGCACCGTGGCCGCGGTGGGCGAGGGGGTGACGGCGTTCGCCACGGGCGACGCCGTGTACGCCTGCGCCGGCGGGGTGGGGCGCTGGCAGGGGGCCCTGGCCCGCTACATGGTGGCCGACGCCCGCCTGGTGGCACCGGCGCCGGCGGGCCTCGCCGCCGAGGCCGCCGCCACCCTGCCGCTGGTGGCCATCACCGCCTGGGAGGCGCTGGTGGACAAGGCCGGCGTGGGCCCGGACCGGGACGTGCTGGTGTACGGCGGCGCCGGCGGCGTCGGCAGCCTGGGCGTGCAGCTGGCCAAGTGGAAGGGCGCGCGCGTGGTGGCCACCGCCGGCGACGAGGAAAAGGCGGACGCGGTGCGCGCCCTGGGCGCCGACGAGGTGGTGGACCACCGTGCCGTGAGCACCGCGCGGATGGTGGAGCGGTACACCGGCGGGCGCGGCTTCGACGTGGTGTTCGACACCGTGGGCGGCGCGCACCTGGCCGAGGCCTTCGCCGCCGCCGCGTACAACGGGGCGGTGGTGACCACCTCCTCGCGGGTGGAGCAGGACCTCTCGCCCCTGCACGCGCGGGGGCTGTCGCTGCACGTGGTGTTCATGCTGATCCCGCTGCTGCACGGCACCGGCCTGGAACGGCACGGCCGCATCCTGCGCGAGGTGGCGGCGCTGGTGGAACGGGGCGCCGTGCGCCCGCACCTGGACCCGCAGCGCTTCGGGCTCTCCGAGGCCGCCGCCGCCC
>JALSIK010000021.1 GCA_026990045.1 Chromatiales bacterium
GCACTCGGTGCCGGTGCTGGAGCACCCGGAGGGTGGGAACGTGGCCATCTGGCTGAGTCCTGGGGACTATGGACCGTTTCACGAGGTGACGCCGGTGATGCAGACGGCGCGGGACTGGTCGTTCTGGGTGTGGTACATGGACCGCAACCGGCCGCTGCCGCCCGGGAGTGCGCTGGATGCGTACCGGGAGCGGGACGTGGCGCGGTTGCGCGAGGAGGGTCTGCGGGGTCCGTTCGGGGGCGTGGGGACGGCGTTGACGGTGCGGCGGCCGGTGGTGGACGGTGGGGGTTCGGAGCGGATCCTGGAGTTGTGGGGCAACGTGCTGGAGCGGTACCCGGAGGTGGAATGGGCGTCGTACTCGGGGGTGGTGTACGACGTGGAGGGGTATGGCGAGGGTTACGAGGTGCACGTGAAGCCGCGGGAGGGGATGGTGGAGGAGCTTGCGCGTCGCGAGCGGCAGTTGATGGTGGAGCTTTTGAGCATGGCGGCGAAGCACGGTGCGGGTCACCGTGCGATCCAGCTGGTGGTGACGGAGCACCCGCGCGGTCGGGTGTTCTACCCGCGGCTGGAGGGGGAGGCACGGCGATCCGGCCCGTAGTTCTCTGTCTTCTGTCCTCCGTCTTCCGTCCTCTGAACGTAGGGCGGCACCGCGCAGCGATGCCGCCGGTGCCGGTGGTTGTGGGTGCCGGCGTTGGTGGAGCTGGCGCATTGGGATGTGGCAGGGTGTGACGGCGCGGCCATCGCGCCTTCGTGCCGGTGCGTTCGCGGTGCGAACGCACCCTACTTGAGCTTGAGGACGATGGGCTGGATGCCCTGCTTCTGGAGGCGGGCGCGGGCCTGGTCCAGCTTGCGCAGGCTGTCGAAGGGGCCCACCCGCACCTGGTGCCAGGTGCCGCGGCCCTCGATGGTGACCTTCTGGATGCGGGCGGTGAGCCCCAGCAGGGCGACGGTGGCCTTGAGCCGGTCGGCCTTGGCGTAGTCGCGGAACGAGCCGGCCTGGAGCATGTAGCGCACTTTCTGCCGCGGCGCGGGCCGCTTGCGCTCTTCCTCCAGCTCGGCATCGGAGACGGTGACCTCGAGCTGGGGCAGCACCACGTAGAAATCCAGTTCCGGTTCCTGTTCCGCCGCCCGTTTCGCCGCGGCGGTCTTCTCCCGGGCCTTGCGGGTCACGTCTTCCGCCGCCCGCCGCGCCTTCTGCTCCAGCGACCGCTTCATTTCCGCCAGGCTGGGGGTGGGGGGCTCGGGCTGCTTGTCCAGCCACACCAGGAAGGCGACGAACAGCCCCACCGCGAGCCCGCCCAGGCCCCACAGCCAGCCGGGCAGGGGCTTGTGGCGGGAAGAGCCGTTGCGGGCGTAGTCGCGGGGCATGACGGGAGATTGTACCCCGTTACATGCGCTCGGGGGCCGAGACCCCCAGCAGTTCGAGGCCGTTGGCCAGCACCTGGCGCGTGGCGTCGATGAGGGCCAGGCGCGCATCGCGCAGGGCGTCGTCGTCCACGATGAAGGTGTGGGCGTTGTAATAGGTATGGAAGGCGGTGGCCAGCTCGCGCAGGTACTGGGCGAGCTGGTGCGGCTCGTGCTGCAGGGCGGCCGACTCCACCACCTCGGGGAAGCGGGACAGCTCCCGCAGCAGCTCGGTCTCGTGGGACTCGGTGAGCCGGTCCAGCGCCGCCAGGCCGCGGTCGCGATGGTGGGCCAGGCCCTTTTCCTCGAGCTGCCGGAACACCGAGCACACCCGGGCGTGGGCGTACTGGACGTAGTACACCGGGTTGTCGTTGCTCTGCTTGCGCGCCAGGTCGAGGTCGAAGTCCAGGTGCTGCTCGCAGCGGCGCATGACGTAGAAGAAGCGCGCGGCGTCGGTGCCCACCTCCTTGCGCAGCTGGCGCAGGGTGACGAACTCGCCGGAGCGGGTGGACATCTGCACCTTCTGCCCGCCGCGGTAGAGCACGGCGAACTGTACCAGCAGCACGTCGAGGCGGCCGGGATCGTCGCCCAGGGCCTCGAGCGCGGCCTTGACCCGCGGCACGTAGCCGTGATGGTCGGCGCCCCACACGTCGATGATCCGCTCGAAGCCGCGCTCCAGCTTGTTCATGTGGTAGGCGATGTCGGAAGCGAAGTAGGTGGTCTGGCCGTTCTCCCGCACCAGCACCCGGTCCTTCTCGTCGCCGAAATCGGAGGAGCGGAACCAGATGGCGCCGTCCTTCTCGTAGGTGTGCCCGCTCTTCTGCAGCCGCTCGATGGCCTTGAGCACCGCGCCGCTGTCCACCAGGGCGCGTTCCGAGAACCACTCGTCGTAGATGACCCCGAACTGCTCCAGGTCCTCGCGGATGTCGTCGAGGATGTAGTTGAGCGCCACGTCGAACACCAGCCGGTACTGGTCGTCCCGCAGCAGGGTGCGGGCGCGGTGGATGAGGGCGTCGATGTGCGCCTCCTTGTCGCCCGCGGGGGCGTCCGGCGGCAGGTTGCGGGCCACCTCGTCCCAGGGCTTGCGCATGGCCTCGCCGTTCTCGCGGTGCAGGGCGGCGGCGATGTCCCACACGTAGTCGCCCTGGTAGCCGTTTTCCGGGAACGCCACCTCCTCGCCGCACAGCTCCAGGTAGCGCAGCCAGACGCTGGTGGCGAGGATGTCCATCTGCCGCCCGGCGTCGTTGACGTAGTACTCGCGGTGGACCTCGTAGCCCACGGCCGAGAGCAGGTCGGCCACGGCGGCGCCGTAGGCCGCGCCGCGGCCGTGGCCCACGTGCAGGGGGCCGGTGGGATTGGCCGAGACGAATTCCACCTGGACCCGGCGCCCGCCGCCCAGCTCCGAGCGGCCGTAACGACGGCCCGCTTCCAGCACCTCGCGCACCACGGCCTGGAAGGCGGCGGGGGCGAGGAAGAAATTGAGAAAACCGGGCCCGGCCACTTCCACCCTGGCCACCTCGGGGGCCGCGGGCAGGGCCGCGGCCAGGGCCTCGGCCAGCTCCCGCGGCTTGCGCCCGGCCGCCTTGGCCAGCGCCAGGGCGAGATTGGTGGCGAAGTCGCCGTGGGCGGGGTCGCGGGTGCGCTCCACCGGGATGGTGCCGGGCACCCGGGGCACCACGCCGTCGCGGTGCAGTGTGTCCAGGGCCTCGCGCAGGAGGATCTTCAGGCGGGATTTCATGCCGGCGGCCGTGCGGGATTGGTCTGGTTATTGATTTCAGGATCCGGCGGCCGGGCCGCGGATCGCCGGCGCATTATAAACGGAAAGGGCCCCGGTACCAGGTGGCGGCTGCCGGGAAACGGTTGGCTGCTGTCAGTCCGTGCCCGTCGCCCGACCTCCCAGCCCCCAGCCCCCAGCACCCAGCACCCCCTAAAACATCTCCTGCGGGTCCACGTCCACGGACCAGCGCACGCGGCGGGCGGCGGGGTCGGCCTCCAGCGCCGGGAGCAGCACGTCCAGCAGGCGCTGCAGCGGCCCGCGCCGTGACGACTGCAGCAGGAGCTGGGCCCGCCAGCGCCCGGCGCGGCGCTCCATGGGGGCCGGCACCGGCCCCATGACCGTGACCTCAGGCCCGCCCCGGCCGGCCAGCGCCGCGGCCCGGGCCAGGAACGCCGCCGGCGCCTCGCGCGCGGCGGCCTCGGCCCGCAGCAGCACCATGTGGGCATAGGGCGGCAGGGCGGCGGCGCGCCGCTCGGCCATGAGCCGGCGGGCGAAGGCATCGTAGCCCTCGGTGATGAGGGCCTGCAGCAGGGGATGGTCGGGGTGATGGGTCTGGATGAGCACCTCGCCCGGGTGCTCGCCGCGGCCGGCACGGCCCGCCACCTGGAGGATGAGCTGGGCCATGCGCTCGGGGCCCCGGAAGTCGGCGCTGAACAGGCCCTGGTCGGCGTCCACCACCCCCACCAGGGTCACGTTGGGAAAGTGATGGCCCTTGGCCAGCATCTGGGTCCCCAGCAGGATCTGGCCGCGGCCGGCGCGCGCGCGTTCCAGCGCCGCCTCCAGCGCGCCGCGGCGGCGGGTGCTGTCGCGGTCGATGCGCACCACCTCGTGGCCGGGGAACAACGCCGCCAGCTGCTCCTCGATGCGCTGGGTGCCGGCGCCCAGGGCCAGCAGCTCGCCGGCGCCGCAGGCCGGGCAGGCGGCGGGGGCGGGCCGATCGGTGCCGCAGTGGTGACAGCGCAGGCGGGCCTCCGCCCGGTGCAGGGTGAGGTGGGTGTCGCAGCGGGGGCAGTCGGCCTGCCAGCCGCAGGCGTGGCACATGAGCACCGGGGCGAAGCCGCGCCGGTTGAGGAACAGCAGCACCTGGCGGCCCGCGGCCAGGTGGCGCGCCGCCGCTTGGCGCAGGCGCGGGGCCAGGTGGGCGTCCAGCGGCTGGTTGCGCAGGTCCACCAGCTCCAGCCGGGGCGGGCGCGCGGCGCCGGCGCGCTCCGGCAGTTCCAGCAGCCGCGCCCGGCCCTGCTCCGCCAGCGCCAGCAGCTCCAGGGAAGGCGTGCCCGAGCCCAGCACCACGGGAATATCGGCGCGGGCCGCGCGCAGGATGGCCAGGTCCCGCGCCGAGTAGCGGAAGCCCTCCTGTTGCTTGAGGGCGGGATCGTGCTCCTCGTCCACCACCACCAGGCCGGGGCGGGCCAGGGGCGTGAACACCGCCGAGCGGGTGCCGATGACCACGGGCAGCCGCCCCTCGGCCGCGGCCAGCCACGCGGCCAGCCGCTCCCCCTCGGCCAGCCCCGAGTGGAGCACGCCCACCGCCGCGCCCAGGCGGCGGCGGAAGCGGTCCACGAGCTGCGGGGTGAGCCCGATCTCGGGCACCAGCACCAGGGCCTGGCGGCCGGTGGCCAGCACCGCCTGCACCAGGTGCAGGTAGACCTCGGTCTTGCCGGAGCCGGTGACCCCGTGCAGGAGGAAGGTCCCGTGGCGGTCCAGTGCGCCGCGCACCGCTTCCACCGCCGCGGCCTGGGCGGCGTTGAGCGCCGGGCCGGGCTCGGTCGGGCCGACGGGTTCCGGGGCCGCCGGACCCGCTCGCTCCACCAGGCCCTTTCCTTCGAGCCGGGCCAGCGCGTCGCGCCAGCGCGCGCGGGCGCCGTCCTCCTCCGCCAGGGCGGTGGCGGTCAGCGGCCGGGCGGCCTCCCGCAGGCGCGCCAGCACGGCGGCCTGGCGCGGGGCCCGGGCGGCCAGCGCCGCGGGGTCGGCCCCGCGCCCGGCGGCGGTGAGACGCCAGGCGGGCTCGCCCGGCGCGGCGGCCTGGCGCCCGCCCCGCAGCAGGCCGGGAATGGCGTGCTGGAATGCCTCCCCCGGCGGATGGCGGTAATAGCGCGCCGCCCACGACACCAGGGCCGCGGTGTCTTCCGGCAGCAGGGGCCGTTGGTCCAGCACCCGGGTCACGGGCTTCAGGCGCGCCGTGTCCACGCCGGGCTCCACGCCCGCTTCCACCACCACCCCCACCGCCCGCCCGCGGCCGAAGGGAACCTGCACCCGCACGCCCGCCGGCGTGTCCGCCGGGGCCAGGTAGTCGAACAGGCGGCGCACGGGAACCGGCACCGCCACCCGCACCACCTGCTCACCGTTCATGGCGAAAACGAAGCGCCAGTTGCGGGAAAAATTTTTCGCGCCGGCTGAAGAAACCCGTCTAAGTGATTGTCGGTAATCGGCTTCATTCTTTATCCACAGATCCTGTGGACAACTTTGTGGATGGATTGGGGCAATCGCGCCCAAGTGCGCATCACCATTGCCCGCTTAACAAAATGGTCATATTTTGTTCTCAATATAAAAATCCCAATAAACAATGACTTGTCGTTTATTCTGAAACTCTGATGAACTCTTCTGCTGCCAGGCCCGCTCCATCGCCGCATTCCCGCCGGCCTGTGCATAAGATCGGCCCCGAGGCTTGCCAGCCCGTTTTCGATGTGTTAGCCGCCGTCTTCGTCCAGGGGCGCCGGCAGGCCGTCCAGGGACACCGCGTTGCGCCGCCGGCGGTACTCGGCCAGGCCGGCCGGGCCTTTTTTCTGCGCCCATTCCACCAGCTCTGCCCGCTGGCCCCGGAAGTCCATGAGGGGGACGCCGAAGCCGCAGGAGGTGCGCACCCGGCGCACGGCGATGTCGAAGATCTGCCGCACCCCGGGCAGGGGCGGAAACAGGGCGCACAGGTCCGCGAAGTCCGGCGCCCCCGGCGCCACCACGCGGCCGCTGCCGTACAGGCGCAGGATGCGGGGCGGGCCGGAGAAGGCGCAGAGCATGACGGTGACGCGGCCGTTCTCCGCCAGGTGGGCCGCGGTCTCGTTGCCGCTGCCGGTGAGGTCCAGCACCACAACCCGGCGCGGGTCCGCCACGCGCAGGGTGTCCAGCCCGCGGGGCGAGAGGTTCACGTGACCGCCGGCGGCCAGCGGCGCGGTGGCCATGAAGTACACCGGTTGTGCCGCCATCCAGTCCCGGAGTTCGTCGGTGATGTGGTCGTGGTCCGCCATGTCCCCTCCCCGTGGCCCGCGGAGGGGAACATGTTCGCACGAACGGGCGTCCCGGGTCAGTCGGCCACGGCGCGTTCCAGGCGGCGGCCGATGCCCTGCGCCATGCGCACCAGGGGCCCGGCCAGGTGGGCGGGCAGCCGGGCGCGGGCGGTCTCCGCGAACAGGCCCAGCCAGCGGTTGATGAGGGCGCGGCTGAGCCGGAGGTGGC
>JALSIK010000022.1 GCA_026990045.1 Chromatiales bacterium
AGAGCACGGGCGCGGGGCTTGAAACCGCCGCCGCCCGCCGTTATCTGTAGATTCCGACAGCGCGTTCCCGGCCATGCGCCCGGCGCATCGCAGGGAGGATCGGCGGCGGCCGGACCCGGTTCCGGGGCCCCGCGGCCCGGGGCGCGCGGCCCGTCCCCCGGTGCGGCCGTTCCGGGGTGGTCGTTCTTTCCGTCAGGCAAGTGGACATGACTGCTGGGAGGAATACTCGCTCATGAAAATCGCACAGGTCGCCCCCCTCTACGAGAGCGTCCCGCCGCGCCGGTACGGCGGCACCGAGCGCGTGGTCGCTTATCTCACCGACGAGCTGGTGCGCCAGGGCCACGAGGTGACCCTGTTCGCCACCGCCGATTCCGACACCGCGGCCGAGCTGGAACCGGTGGCGCCCGGCGCCCTGCGCCTGGACGAGCGCTGCCAGGACCCGCTGGCCCACCACGTGCTGCTCATGGACCGCGTGGCGCGCCGGGCCCACGAGTTCGACGTCATCCACTTCCACGTGGACTACCTGCACTTTCCCCTGCTGCGCCTGCTGCAGGTGCCCCACGTGACCACCCTGCACGGGCGGCTGGACATCCCGGACCTGGCACCGTTGTACGGCGAGTTCGCCGACATGCCGGTGGTGTCCATCTCCGACGACCAGCGCCGGCCCCTGCCCCAGGCCAACTGGCAGGCCACGGTGTACCACGGCCTGCCCCCGGACCTGTACCGGTTCCATCCCGCCGGCGGAGACTACCTCGCCTTCCTCGGCCGCATCTCGCCGGAGAAGCGGGTGGACCGGGCCATCCAGATCGCCCTGCGCACGGGCATGGAGATCCGCATCGCGGCCAAGATCGACCGGGCCGACCGGGACTACTACGAGGCGCACATCGCGCCCCTGCTGCGCCTGCCGCGGGTGGAATACATCGGCGAGATCGGCGAGGACGAGAAGGCCGAGTTCCTGGGCAACGCCCGCGCCCTGCTGTTCCCCATCGACTGGCCCGAGCCCTTCGGCCTGGTGATGATCGAGGCCATGGCCTGCGGCACGCCGGTCATCGCCTACCGCCGCGGCTCGGTGCCCGAGGTCATGGCCGACGGCGTCACCGGCTGGATCGTGGACGACATGGAGCAGGCGGTGGCCGCGGTGGAGCGGCTGGAGGGCTTCGACCGCCGTCGCTGCCGCGAACACTTCGAGCGGCATTTTTCCGCCGAGCGCATGGCACGGGACTACCTCCGCGTGTACGAACGGGTGCGGGAGACCGCCGCCCCCGCGCGGCTGGCGGTGTAAGATCCGGCCCCAGGCCCGCGCGCCGCCCGCCGGGGCGGCGCGGCATGTCCAGCAGCGAGACAGGCCCATGACCACCGCCGGCGACGTCATCCAGATCGAGGACAAGTGGTACGTCCTCGCCACGTCTTCGCGCGCGGACGACCGCACCCGGGTACTCAAGCACGGCGAGACCTTCGGCGTGTTCGATCGCCTGGGCGACGTCCACCACCTGGGGGTGGCGGAGCAGGGCGTCTACCACGAGGGGGCCCGCTTCCTGTCCGAGCTGGGGCTCACCGTGAACGGCGAGCGCCCGCTGCTGCTCAACTCCACCGTGCGCACCGACAACAGCCTGCTGCAGGTGAACCTCACCAACCCCGACCTCCTGCAGCAGGGCCGGCGCCGCGTGCCCACCGGCACCGTGCACATCGCCCGCAGCAAGTTCCTGTGGCAGGCGGCCCACTACGAGGAACTGCGCCTGTTCAACTACGGCCGGCACGAGGTGGAGCTGGAGCTGGCCCTGGCCTTCGACGCCGACTACGCCGACATCTTCGAGGTGCGCGGGGTCACCCGGCCGGCGCGGGGCCGGCTCCTCGCGCCCCGCTGGCAGGGCCCGGTCCTGGAGCTGGGCTACCGCGGGCTCGACGGCGTCACCCGCCGCACCCGCATCCGCTTCGGCCGCCGGCCCGACGCGCACGAGGCGGGGCGGGCGGTGTTCCGGTTCCGGCTGCCGCCCCAGGACGGCGCCCGGCTGGATTTCACCATCGCCTTCGAGACCGGCGAGGCGCCGCTGCTGGAGACCTTTGCCGGGGCCCGCGGCGAACTGCAGCAGGTGGTGGCGGCGCGCAGCCGCCAGGCCGCCGAGGTGCACACCTCCAACGAGCAGTTCAACGACTGGATCAACCGCTCGGCGGCCGACCTGCACATGCTCATCACCGAGACCGAGCACGGCCCCTTTCCCTACGCCGGCGTGCCCTGGTACTCCACGCCCTTCGGCCGCGACGGCATCATCACCGCGCTGCAGTACCTGTGGCTGTACCCGGAGCTGGCGCGCGGGGTGCTGGCCTTCCTCGCCGCCCACCAGGCGGACGAGGAGGATCCCCGGCGCGACGCCGAGCCGGGCAAGATCCTCCACGAGCTGCGGCTGGGCGAGATGGCGGCGCTGGGCGAGGTGCCGTTCCAGCGCTACTACGGCACCGTGGATGCCACGCCCCTGTTCGTGATGCTGGCCGGGGCCTACTACGAGCGCACCGGCGACCGGCCCTTCCTCGAGGCCATCTGGCCCAACATCGAGCGGGCCCTGGACTGGATCGACCGTTACGGCGACCGGGACGGCGACGGCTTCGTGGAGTACGAGCGCCGCTGCGAGCAGGGCCTGGCCAACCAGGGCTGGAAGGACTCCCACGACTCGGTGTTCCATGCCGACGGCCGCCTGGCCGAGGGGCCCGTCGCCCTGTGCGAGGTGCAGGGCTACGTCTACGCCGCGCGCCGGGCGGCGGCGGAACTGGCCGGGGTGTTCGGCGAGGTGGAGCGGGCCCGGTCCCTGCACGCGCAGGCCGAGGACCTGCGCCGCCGCTTCAACGAGGCCTTCTGGTGCGAGGACCTGTCCACCTTCGTCCTCGCCCTGGACGGCGACAAGCGCCCGTGCAAGGTGGTGGCGTCCAACGCCGGCCATGCCCTGTTCACCGGCATCGCCGCCGAGGAGTACGCGCGCCGCACCGGGGAGACGCTGCTCGCGGACCCGGCCTTCAACGGCTGGGGCGTGCGCACCGTGGCCGAGGGTGCGCCCCGCTACAACCCCATGTCCTATCACAACGGCTCGGTCTGGCCCCACGACAACGCGCTCATCGCCGCCGGCCTGGCCCGCTACGGCTACGCCGACCAGGCCCTGCGCATCCTCACCGGACTGTTCGACGCCAGCATCATGGTGGACCTGCACCGCCTGCCGGAGCTGTTCTGCGGCTTCACCCGCCAGCCCGGCCAGGGCCCCACCCGCTACCCCGTGGCCTGCGAGCCCCAGGCCTGGGCCGCGGGCGCGGTGTTCCACCTGCTCCAGGCCTGCCTGGGCCTGCGCTTCTCGCCGCACAAGCCGCAGATCACCTTCCACTACCCGCGGCTGCCGGCCTGGCTGGACCGGGTGGAGATCCGCAACCTGCGCGTGGGCGGCGGCACCCTCGACCTGGCCCTGCGCCGCCACCCGCTGGACGTGGGCATCAACGTCCTGCGCAAGGAGGGCGACATCGACGTGGCGGTGATCGTCTGACGGCGCCCCGTGTCAGGCGCCGCGTGCCGCCTGCCGCACCAGCCTGCGCCAGGCCGGATGGCGGGCCACCAGCTCCAGGGCCCGGGCCAGCAGGCCGCGGCCGGGCTCGGTGCGGTGCCAGGTGGAGGCGCCGGAAGGGTGCGGAAGAGGGATCACGTCGCACCGGCGCCCGCCCACCTCCAGCCGGTGGCGCCGGCCCACCACCTCGTCCAGGCAGCCCACCGGCATGAAGCGGGCGATGGCCAGCCTGCCTACGGGGAGGATCAGCTCCGGCTCCAGCAGCGCCAGCTCCTTCTCCAGCCAGGGCGCGCAGCGGGCGATCTCGTCCGGCGAGGGCACCCGGTCGCCGCCCCGAGGGTGCTTGCCGGGGAAGCAGCGGCACACCGCGGCCATGTAGACCAGGCGCCGGAAGTCGTCCTCGGCCAGCCCGATGCCGGCGAACCACCCGAACAGGGTCTTGCCCGCGGTCCAGGCGAAGGGCCGGCCCTGTTCCACCTCCCTGGGGCCCGGGGCCTGGCCCACCAGCAGCACGGGGGAGAGCACGGGCTGGCCCGTCACCGGCGGGCCCAGCATGTCGGGGCAGCGGCGGCAGCGGCGCAGGGCCGCCTGGTGGCGGCGGAGGCGTTGCAGGGAGGCGGCCATGGCGCGCCAGCCTATACGAGCGCACCCCGTTGTTCCACACCCGAACCCGCCGGCGGGCGACAGCCAGCGCACGAGCCGTCCTCCATGTCCGTTCTCTTTCTCCAGGCAGGGTTATTTGTTGACTAAAATGCTGGGATATTGCACAATGCCCCGTGTCCCGCAAGGACAGTACCCGCCGTGCGGCCTTCCCCGCCGCGCGGTTTCCAAGGCTTCAGAACCCGAGAGGTTGTATCGACCGATGGATCTTCCCGAACGCGACGGTGACGGCTACCTCACCGACATCAATGCCTGGACCCCCGAGATCGGCCGCGCCATGGCCGAGGCCGACGGCGTCGAGCTGGACGACGTCAAGTGGGCGCAGATCCTCAAGGCGCGCGAATTCTACGAGGAGTACGGCTCCGTCCCTCCCATCCGCAAGTTCGCCAAGTACATCGGCGCCGACCAGAAGGAGCTGTTCAAGCTGTGGATGACCGGGCCCATGAAGCCCATCACCAAGTACGGCGGCCTGCCCAAGCCCACCGGCTGTGTCTGAGCCGGCCGGGGCCGGCCCGGCCCCCTGGCGCCTCATCGTCACCGTCAACGGCGCGCCCGTGGCCGAGCACGACCGGCGCGAGCGGCTGGCCGGGCACCAGCGGCGCGTGCTCGACGGCATGGACGCCGACATGGACGGCGGCATCGAGCTGGAGGGCCGGCACATTCCCCATCCGTCCGCCGCCGACCGGGCCCGGTTCGTGGCCATGCAGCTCCTCCTGGCGCTGGACCGCGGCGACCGCGACCTGGTGACGCTGGCCTGCGCCTACCTCGCCCGCCGCCATCCCCGCCTCGGCGAGGTGCGGGCGGTGGACGACGGCGAGTGGATCAGCCTGGAGCTGGTGCAGGACCCCGGCGGCGACGCCTCATGACGACTGCGCCGCGGCCTGGCGCAATTTCAGGTACAGCCGGTCCTTGAGCTCCGCGCGGCGGAACTTGAGCTGTTCCAGGCTTTCGTCGGAGATGGGCTGGGCGTGTTCCTCGAAGCGGTAGATGCGCCGGTCCAGCTCGTTATACTGGCTGAGCATCTCGGCGAATTCGCTGTCGTGGTCCTTGAGGCGGGGAATGAGAGGTTCATATTCCGGGAATTCCTTGGCCAGAGGATGTCTCTCTAGGGGCATGGTCCTCTCCCTTGGGACGTAAGAAGAACGACGCGGATTTTCAGCATACCCGAAAACCCCGGGCGGGCGAAGCGGCGCCCGCGCCCGGCCGTGATGGAGACACGAGAATGAAAATCGCCATCATCAGCGGCAGTCACCGCGAGCAGAGCCAGAGCCACAAGGTGGCGCGGGTCGTGGAGGCCATGCTGGCCGACGGCCTGTGCCAGGAGCAATACCTGTTCAGCCTCGGCGGCAACCCCCTGCCCCTGTGGGACCCCGGGGTGTGGGAGGACGAGCCGCGCTGGACCGCGCTGCTGGATCCCGTGCGTGCCGAGCTGGCCGCTTCCGACGGCTTCGTCATCGTCACCCCCGAGTGGCACGGCCAGGTGCCGGCGGGGCTGAAGAACTTCTTCCTCCTGTTCGGCCGGAACGAACTGGGCCACAAGCCGGCCCTCATCGTCTCGGTCTCGGCCGGGGCGGGCGGGGCCTACCCGGTGGCGGAGCTGCGCATGAGCAGCTACAAGAACAGCCGCATCTGCTACATCCCGGAGCACGTCATCGTGCGCCAGGTGGAGTCGGTGCTCAACGACGACCCCGCCGCCAACGACCCCGAGTCCGATGCCTGGTACCGGGCCCGCCTGCGCTGGGCCCTGGGCATCCTGGTGGAGTACGCCCGGGCCCTGGGCGCGGTGCGGGCCAGCGGCGCCACCGCCACCGACACCTTCAAGAACGGCATGTAGCCGCGCCCGCCGCCGGGAAAAACCTGTCACCGGTCCGACTCAATTTCCCGGTACAATTCGCCGATAACCCTTAGGATGGGTCCGCGCCCGCCCGTGGCGCGGGCCCCGTCACCCGTTCTGCTGCAACAGGTCACGGCGCCCGGCACCGGCGCCCGGAGGGACGGCGGTCTTGCAACCGACCCTGCATGCCGGCGAGGCGGCCGGCACCGAACCCACCCTCCCCATCCCCGGCTACCGGATCATCGACGTGCTGGGGCGGGGCGGCATGGCCGTGGTCTATCTCGCCATCCAGGAGAGCGTGGGGCGCGAGGTGGCGCTCAAGGTCCTGGCCACCGAGTTCGCCGCCGACGCCGCCTTCTCCGAGCGTTTCCTGCGCGAGGCCCGCATCGTCAGCCGCCTGTCCCACCCCAACATCATCACCGTCTACGACGCCGGGGTCTACGAGCGGCACCACTACATCTCCATGGAATTCGTCCCGGGCGAGAGCCTCAAGGACGCCGGCCCGCGCCTGTCCCTGCGCGAGCGTCTGCGGGTGGTGTGCGAGGTGGCGCGGGCGCTGGAGTTCGCCGGCCGCAAGGGGGTGGTGCACCG
>JALSIK010000023.1 GCA_026990045.1 Chromatiales bacterium
GCCGTCTATCCGCTCTACGACCTCACCTCCGCCGACATCCTGTGGGCGCTGCTGGTGGGCGGCAGCCTGCTGCTGGCACTGGCGCCTTGGCTGCCGCCGGTGAAGCGGGAGCCGGCGGCGGCGGTGAACCTGGCCAACTGCAACGGCTGCGGGCGGTGCTTCGCCGACTGTCCCTTCGGTGCCGTGACCCTGGAACCCCGGAGCGACGGCCGGCGCCATCCCCTGCAGGCGGTGGTGGACCCGGACCTGTGCACGGCCTGCGGCATCTGCGCCGGTGCCTGTCCTTCCTCGACGCCTTTCCGGAGCGTGGCGGAGCTGGTCTCGGGCATCGACATGCCCCGGCTCACCGTGCACCGGCTGCGCGAGGCCACCGTCGCCGCCCTGCGCCGGGCCGCCGGACCGCTGCGGGTGGTGGTCTATGGCTGCGCCCACGGCGCCGACCTGTCGGCGCTGGCCCGGCCGGGCGTGGTGACGCAGACCCTGCCCTGCATCGGCAACCTGCCCCCGTCGTTCATCGACTACGTGCTGCGCCGCGCCGGGGCCGACGGCGTGCTGCTCACCGGTTGCCGCCTGGGCGACTGCTATTTCCGCACGGGCAACGAGTGGATGGTGCAGCGCCTGGCCGGCACCCGCGAGCCCCACCTGCGCACCACCGTGGACCGGCGCCGGTTGAAGGTGGTGTGGGCGGCAGCGGTGGACGGCGCCAGGCTCACCGCCGCGCTCGACGAGTTCCTGCGGCAGCTGGCGCGCCTGGAGACGCAACGGGACCCGGTGCCGCCGCCCGCCCGGGTGGCCGGGGAGGGAGCCCGGTGAACGCGTGGCTGCGCCGCCTGGGACAGGCCGCGGCCTACCTGGCCTTCGCCGCCGCCGTGGGCTGGCTCTCGGCCCGGCCCAGCTACGCCCCCATCGGTCCGGACCAGGCCCTGGTCCGGCTCAGCTTCGGCCATTACGGGGCGCGCCTGGGCGAGTGTCGCCGGCGCTCGGCGGAGGAGCTCGCGCGCCTGCCGCCCAACATGCGCGCGGTGCTGGACTGCCCGCGGGAACGCTCCCCCATCCGGGTCCACCTGGAGCTGGACGGGCGGCGGGTGTACGAGGCGGTCCTCGCCCCCAGCGGGCTGTCGCGCGACGGGCCGGCCCATGTCTACGAGAAGTTCGTGGTCCCCGCCGGCGAGCACCGGTTGCGGGTGTTCCTGGACGAGGACATTCACCGGCCGCAGGGCGAGTATACGGCCGCGGTCCGGGCCGGGCTGGCACCGGGCGAGGTGCTGGTGATCGATTTCCGCGCGGCCCGGGGCGGCTTTGTCTTTTATCACCGGGGGAGGCGGATCGATGGATGCGGCGGCACCGGCTGTGACTGATCGTTACGAGCTTCCCGTCCCGGCGGGCGCCGCCCGCCGGCAGACGCTGGGCTGGCTCGCCCTGGGGCTCGGCGCCCTGGTCCTCTCGGGCCTGTTCGCGGTGCTCATCGTGCTTTCGCGCACCCCCTTCCTGCAGGACCGGGTGCCGTTCGTGGATTTCTTCCATACCGCCCTGGTGGTGCACGTGGACCTGTCGGTACTGGTGTGGTTTGTCGCCTTCGCCGGCGTGCTGTGGAGTCTCAACGCGGCCCGGCGCGGCGCCGCCTTCGGCTGGCTGGGCCTGGGCCTGGCGGTGGCGGGGGCGGTGGTCATGAGCGCGGCCCCGTTTCTGGCCGCGGGCAATCCGCTCATGAGCAACTATGTGCCCATCCTGCAGCAGCCGCAGTTCCTGGCCGGGCTGGCCCTGTTCGGGCTGGGCTTCGCTGCCCTGGTGCTGCGGGCCATGTTCTTCGTGCCCCCGGTGGGAATGGCGGTGTCGGGTGCCGGCGCCCTGCGCTTCGGCCTCAACACCGCGGTGGCGGCTGCGGCCATGGCGCTGCTGGCCCTGGCCTGGACCTGGGCCGGCATGCCCGGGCACCTGGAGGGGCAGGCCTACTACGAGGTCCTGTTCTGGGGCGGCGGCCACGTGCTCCAGTTCACCCATACCCATCTCATGCTGGTGTCCTGGCTGTGGCTGGCCAGTGCCGTGGGGGCGCCCCTGCGCATCCGGCCGCGGGCGGTGCTGTTCCTGTTCGCCTGGGGCCTGCTGGCGGTGTTCGCCACGCCCGTCATCTACCTCGCGACCGACGTGGCCTCGCCGGGTCACCGGGCCCTGTTCACCTGGCAGATGGAGTTCGGCGGCAGCCTGGCGTCCCTGTTCATCGGCCTCGGGGTGCTGGCCGGACTGTGGCCCATCCGGCGCCGCGCCGCGGCCACGCCGGAAGGCGCGGCCCTGGTGGCCTCGCTGGTGCTGTTCGGCGCCGGCGGGTTCCTCGGTTTCCTCATCCGGGGCAGCAACGTCATCGTCCCTGCCCACTATCACGGCTGCATCGTGGGGGTGACCCTGGCCTTCATGGGCATGACGTATCACTTGCTGCCGCGCTTGGGGTTTCACGCCGTGGGGCGGCGGCTGGGCGCGTGGCAGGCCTGGATCTACGGGGGCGGCCAGCTCATGCACATCACCGGCCTCGCCTGGTCGGGGGGCTACGGGGTCCAGCGCAAGGTCGCCGGCGCCGCCCAGGGGCTGGACAGCGCAGAGCGGATCGTCGCCATGGGGCTCATGGGCCTGGGCGGGCTCATCGCGGTCATCGGCGGGGTGCTGTTCCTGGTCGCGGTGTTCGCCGCCATTTACCGCGGCCGCCGGGGTTCGGCCGGCCTGGACCGGGATCGGCTCAGGTGCCGGTCTGAACGTAGTTGATGAGGCGGAACAGCCCCAGGGCCAGGACCAGGATGATCACGAAGTACACGACCTGCCGGTAGGCGAAGGGCCGGCCGCGGGCGCGCTCGAGCCACCGCAGGACCCAGTCCGCGGTGAAGTAGAGTGCAATACCCGCCAGGGTGAACAGGATGAGCTCGACCATCCTGGAAGGCTCCCGGTGGCCAGTTTCCACCCAAGCCTAACATGCCGGCACTCCACCGGTCTTGAGCCGGATCAAGGCGGTGCCCGTTGACGTCGATCAATGACGCCGGGCCGATGACGGCTAGGCTGGGTTTCTCAAGTCCGTCGCACCGGACGGCCGGTGACCAGGAGGGGCAACATGGTCCATTTCCCGCAACGGGGCACGTTCGCCGCGCTGGGGGCCGTGTTGTGCCTGCTGCTGGCCGGCCCCGCGGCCGGTGCCGGGAGGGTGGACCCCGCCTTGTGGCCGCAGGTCCAGGCGTTCTTCCCCGCCGCCGACTCGCTGGGCCCGCTCGAAGGGGACCCGCCGGCCGCGGCGGTCCGCGGCGCCGGCCGGCTGCTGGGGTACGTCTATTTCACCGACGACGTGCTTCCCATCCCGGCCTACTCGGGCAAGCCCATCCGGACCCTGGTGGGACTGGGCCTGGACGGCCGCATCCGTGGCCTGCACATCGTGCACCACGAGGAACCCATCCTGGTCATCGGCGTGTCGGATGCCGACCTGCGACGGTTTCTCGACCAGTATCCGGGCCGGTCCATCGCGTCCCGGTTCAAGATCGGCGGCGCCGAGCGGCCCGGCACCATCGCCTTCGACGGCATCACCGGGGCCACCATCACCGCCATGATCCTCAATGCCTCCATCCACCGCAGCGCGCGCAAGGTGGCCGCGGCGCGAGGCATTCCCCGCCCGGGCGCCGGAGCCGCCGCCGGCGGGATCGCGCCGGGAGAGGCGGCGCCCGTCTGGCCCCACGTCTGGCGCCAGCGCTGGCCCGAGATCGCGCTGCTGGGCGCCGGCCTGCTGGCGCTCACCACGCTGCTGGTCATGCAGGACTGGCTCGTGCGGCGGCCCCGCCTGCTGCGGCGGCTGCGCATGGGCTTTCTCCTGTATACCCTGTTCTTCGTGGGCTGGTATGCACTGGCCCAGCTCTCGGTGGTGAACGTGTTCACCTTCCTGTACGCCGTCGCCCGCGAGTTTTCCTGGGATCAATTCATGATCGATCCGCTGATTTTCATCCTCTGGGCCTACGTCGCCATCGCCATCCTGCTCTGGGGCCGCGGCGTCTACTGCGGCTGGCTGTGTCCGTTCGGGGCCCTGCAGGAGCTGGCCCACCGGCTCGGCCGGCGCCTGCGGTGGCCGGCACGGGAATTGCCCGAGGTGGTCCACGAACGGCTGTGGGCGGTCAAGTACATCATCCTCCTGGTGCTGTTCGCGGTGTCGTTGCACTCCATGCCCGCCATGCAGCGGCTGGCCGAGGTGGAACCGTTCAAGACCGCCATCACGCTGCGGTTCCAGCGGGAATGGCCCTTCGTCGCCTACGCGCTGATCCTGGTGCTGCTCTCGATTCCCATCCGCAAGTTCTTCTGCCGCTACCTCTGCCCGCTGGGCGCGGCGCTCACATTTCCGACCCACTTCCGCATATTCGACTGGCTGCGTCGGCGAAAGGAGTGCGGACATCCGTGCCGCATCTGCGAGCGGCAGTGCGAGGTGCGGGCCATCCGCCCCACCGGC
The DNA here is from genome assembly GCA_026990045.1 of Chromatiales bacterium. Classification (GTDB taxonomy): domain Bacteria; phylum Pseudomonadota; class Gammaproteobacteria; order CAMYNG01; family CAMYNG01; genus JALUTW01. Next base: position 4,466 of record JALSIK010000023.1, read on the forward strand.
GAGATCAACCACCTGGAATGCCAGTACTGCCTGGACTGCCAGGTGACCTATTACGACGACCGCTTGTGTCCACCGCTGGTGGACCGGCGCCGCCGCCGCGAGCGGGCGCGGCGTGGGCGGCCGCGGCTCCCGGCCGGCGGCGGTGCTTGACCCAGGTCAAGGCGGTGGCGCGGTCCCCGGGACGGGGCTTGATTTACGTCAAGGACGGCTTGCAGGGCCAGGGGTACAAGGACCCTACCAGCGAAGCCTTTTTTCAGCCCAGCCCAGGAGGATTTGGATCATGAACGCGCACACCCTCGCCTTCAGCGGCGCGGTGCTGGCGGCGGCGGTCGGCCTCGCGGCATCTCCGGCCGCAGTGGCGGAAAAGACCACCGAGCATCCCACCGTCACCCCCGGCGAACTGCGCTACATGGGCCCGCCGGTGCCGGAACGGCAGGCCCGCCGCGTGGTGACCCCGGGGGCCCCGCCCATGAACGAAAACGAGTTCCGGCGGGCGATGAAGATCTACTTCGAGCGCTGTGCCGGCTGCCACGGCGTGCTGCGCAAGGGCGCCACCGGCAAGCCGCTCACGCCGGACATCACGCAGAAGCGCAGCCTGGAGTATCTCAAGACCTTCATCAACTTCGGCTCGCCGGCCGGCATGCCCAACTGGGGGACATCGGGCGAGCTGAGCGAGGCCGACATCGATCTGATGGCCAAGTTCCTGCAGCACGAGCCACCGGTGCCGCCGGAGTACGGCATGAAACTCATCAAGTCGACCTGGAAGGTCATCGTTCCGCCGGAGAAGCGGCCCCGCAAGCAGATGAACAGGCTCAACCTGGCCAACCTGTTCTCGGTCACCCTGCGTGACGCCGGCCAGGTGGCGCTCATCGATGGTGACAGCAAGAAGATCGTGGCCACCATCGACACCGGCTACGCGGTGCACATCTCGCGCCTGTCGGCCTCCGGCCGTTACCTGTACGTCATCGGCCGCGATGCCCAGGTCAACCTCATCGACCTGTGGATGAAGAAGCCGCAGACCGTGGCCGTGATCAAGGTGGGCCTGGAGGCGCGGTCGGTGGAGACCTCCAAGTACAAGGGATGGGAGGACAAGTACGCCATCGCCGGCACCTACTGGCCGCCGCAGTACGTGATCATGAAGGGCGACACCCTGGAACCGCTGAAGATCGTCAGCACCCGCGGCATCACCGTGGACACCCAGGAATACCACCCGGAGCCCCGGGTCGCGGCCATCGTGGCCTCGCACCAGCATCCCGAGTTCATCGTCAACGTCAAGGAGACGGGCAAGATCCTGCTGGTGAACTATGCGGACCTGGACAACCTGACGGTGACCACCATCGACGCCGCCCGCTTCCTGCACGACGGCGGCTGGGATGCCACCAAGCGGTACTTCCTCACCGCCGCGAACAAGTCCAACAAGATCGCCGTGGTGGACTCCAAGCGGCGCAAGCTGGAGGCGCTGATCGAGGTGGGCAAGATCCCGCACCCGGGGCGCGGCGCCAACTTCGTCCATCCCAAGTACGGGCCGGTGTGGGCCACCAGCCACCTGGGGGACGATTCCATCGTTCTCATCGGCACCGATCCCAAGCGGCACAAGAAGTATGCCTGGAAGGTGGTGCAGCGGCTCAAGGGCCAGGGCGGCGGTTCCCTGTTCATCAAGACCCATCCCAAGTCGCACCACCTGTACGTGGACACCGCGCTCAACCCGGACGCGGCGGTGAGCCAGTCGGTGGCGGTGTTCGACATCCGCAACCTGGACAAGGGCTACAAGGTGCTGCCCATCGCCAAGTGGGCCGGCCTCGGGGAAGGGCCCATGCGCGTGGTCCAGCCCGAGTTCAACAAGGCGGGTGACGAGGTCTGGTTCTCGGTCTGGAACGGCAAGAAGCAGACCTCGGCCATCGTGGTATTGGATGACAAGACGCTGAAGGTCAAGAAGGTCATCAAGGACAAGCGGCTGGTGACCCCGACCGGCAAGTTCAACGTCTACAACACCATGCACGACGTGTACTGAGCCCCGGCCGGCGGCCGGCGGGCGC